>DATIDL010000129.1:0-4861 GCA_035456305.1 Nitrosopumilaceae archaeon | reverse complement strand
ATGGTACAGTTACAAAAACTGGAACGCCTGCTGACAATTACAAGGATGCCGAGAGAGAAACTTTTTGCGGTACTGGCAGTGTAAAATCTAATAGATACATAACTGAGTTTAAAATTCCAACTGTGTGTACACAGCCACTTGCCATAACAACTGATTCATCAGGAAATGTGTGGTTCACAGAATCAAATACAGGAAATCTTGCAAAGTTTGATCCCTTTTCGAGAACATTCACAGAATTCGAGAATACAGAGTGGCCAGAGGGCGACCAATCCATGATGTGGGGAATAGATCATTCCCAAGATGAAAACATCTGGTTTACAGATGAACGTCATGACATTATCTGGAAGTTTTCTATTTTAGAGAAAAATTTTACACGTTACAAATATCCAGCTTCTGATTCAGAAGCAACTTTTCCACAAAAACTCATAGTTGATGGGCAACAAGTTATAGTAAATGACTTTTCTGGCAACAAAATAACATTTTTTGATACTAGTCAATCTGGGCAGGAGATAAAATATTCAAAGATTGATTCTCCAACCGCTGATCAGGATTCTGTTACAGGAGCATTTACTATCGATTCCAATGGCAAACTCTGGTATACAGTTTGGAAATTCCAACAGGGTGGAAATCTTTTACGCTATGATTCACAAGACAATAACGGAACCGCGTTTAAGCTTCCTCTAGGAATACAGGCTCCAAACGGCATATCATCGAGTCCAGAAGGCAAGATTTGGATTACAGATGCTGCAAGCAGTTTCTTTTTTAGTTTTGATCCACAATCACAACAATTTACAAAATTCATTACTCCTCCACCAAGTGAGGTAACATATGGAAATTCTTCTGGATTAATCAAGACCCCAATATCAAGGCCATATTGGAACGATTTTGATAACAAAGGCAGATTATGGTTTAATGAACAGACAGGAAACAGTATTGCAGTTTTCGATCCCAAAAAAGAGTCTCTAGTTGAATACGGCGTACCATCTGGGAATCCAAACTGGTCAGATTGTGGAAATCTTGAAGATTGTGGAGTAGCTCAAGTGCTTGACTTTACAATAAGAGATGACAAGATATGGTTTACAGAATGGGTTGAAAACAACATAGGAGTTCTTGATTCCAGTGTACCATTACCGTTTGATATAGATGTAGATGAAAATAATCTGATTCTAAATAGAGACAGCAATGTTACTCTGACATTAACAATTTCTCCAACTGAACATCTCAGTGAACCAGTTGATATCGTTACTGCAAATACTGCAGGGCTAAGGGACATCACGATAAATCATGAACAAAAAACAACTGTTGGAGATCAACCTCAAACTGTTACCTTTGATGTGTATGTTGATAAATTTGCACTATCTGGAACATACAAAATTCTTTTGGGAGCAAGATACCACGAAGTCACGGTTTCAGAATATGTTACAGTCACAGTAAAATAAGAAGTGATTCCAAAATTAGATTTTGATATTGGTATTTCTGTGTATAGTACAGATTTTGAAGGTGCTGGAGGAAATATCAAATCTACGCCAGACGATTTTTTTGTATCTGAAGTCTTGGATGCAAAGACATTATCAAAAATTTCAAGACAGAATGGATATGCAGTATACAGACTCAAGAAACGTGGAATAGATACAAACCATGCATTGGCAGAAATTTTCCATGTGCATGGTCTGAGATTGAAGGCCTTGGGGCTAAAGGACGCAAATGCTACAACAGAACAGTTTGTATGCAATACAAGCATATCAAAAGCACCGGAAAAATTCTCTGCCAATAGATACAGTATTGAGTTGTTGGGATTTGTGCCAAAGCCGCTTACAAAAAAAGACATGATAGGAAATCAGTTTAAAATAAAGATATCAAACACCTCATTTTCAAAGATTTTAAATTTCAAAAGCTATGACAGGATTTTGAATTTCTACGGATACCAAAGGTTTGGAAGTAAACGTCCAGTATCACATTTGATAGGAAAGGCAATACTACAAAATGATTTTCCAAAAGCTGTAGAACTTCTTCTTTCCTTTAGCTCAGATTATGATTTGCCAGAAAACACTAAGATTAGAAAGACACTTGCAGACAAGTCAAATTATTCAAAAATGCTAGATGAAATTCCGCCTCAGATGGATTTGGAAAGGATCGTGCTTGGCGAGATGACAGAGCATAACGATCCTCTCAAAGCAATAAGAGCAATTCCACTTTCCATTAGAAGACTGTTTGTTCAAGCCTTCCAGTCGTATATTTTCAATTGTTCATTGAGTCTTGCTTTTGAAAACAGTGAAGAATTATTTTCTCCAAAAGAAGGTGACGTTTGTTATGACATGAAAAATATGCTTGGCAGATATGAAAATGATCCAGAACAGAGACTTGCCATACCGATAGTAGGATATTCTTATTCTAAGAAAAACAGATTTGATTACTATATTTCAAAGATCCTTGAAAAAGAACAGGTTCATGCAAAGGATTTCTTTTCAAAAACCATGCAGGAAATAAGTGATGAAGGTGGATTCAGACAAGCGGCAATAATGTGTAGTGACATTTCCGTATCAGAACCTACAATTAGTTTTACACTCTCAAGAGGATCTTATGCCACAATTCTTTTGCGTGAGATAATCAAGCCAGAGGATCCTATCAAGTCAGGATTTTGAATTAAATAGATTCTTTTGATCTACAGCAGATTTTATTTGCAATAATGTTGATTTTGCGTCAGCCTTTGCTTTTGCTATTGCCAATTTGAAGTCAGTTCTAGCTTTATCAATATATGATTTTGATGCAGCGTTGATTTTTTCCATTGGAATTCCTTTTTGTATTGAAGCTTTTGCGTCTGCGTTTGCTTTCTGTACGGCTTTTATCAGATCGGTTTGCGCTTTGAGTACAGACATTTTGTAGTCATATGCAATCGAACTTAGATCCTTCTTTAAGAGTGATTTTTGCGTATCTTCCACGGCAAAGGCAGAATGTGTAACACTTGTAATACCCAACAGCAAAACCAGTACACTAAAGATTGAAGCTATCTTCAAATTCATTTCAAAAAAGCTCATTCAAACCAATTAAAAAGTATTACGTACGATTTCTGCGTGAAGTTTTATGTTTGAAAATAAATCATACATAACAGACACGAACAATCATCTGGTTAGGGCCTGTTACATCATAACAAACGTACTAGAGACACTCAAGATAATGTGATAAGATTTAAGATCGTATTATATTAGTACATTATGGAAAAAGCATACATTTTGATTGGATGTGAGCTGGGTTCTGAAAGTGATCTAGTCACCAAGATTTTAGAATTGGACAGAGTCAAAGATGCTCGAGTGACGTATGGTGATTATGATATTGTTGTAGAAGCAGAAACAGAGACAGAAGCTCAGATGGACAATTTAATAACAAAAAAAATTCGCAAACTAGACAAGATAAGAACCACAATCACTTTGGGAGTCGTAAGTTAGATTTTTTTGATGTTACAATTCCTGCTGCCAAGACAATTATTCCAATAATTACGATCCACTGACCATTTGTTATCCACTCAGGGTTGGAGTACATGAAAGAAGACTCTGGTCCAATTACTGATTGACCTTGAAAATAGAATACTGTTCCCGATGCGATAATAATCATACCTGAGATTATCAGCAGTTTCCCATGTTTCACGCATAATCAATCTCAAATGTACCATAAAAGGTAAAGAGAATTGATAGATTAAGCAAATCATTTTTTAGTCATTTCTTTAATGCCTTTTATCAAAATCAAGCTCAGATTGGATGAGTGGGGAACAGACCTATACGAACTTAGGCATAAACGAAATTGGGTGGACCTCAGCATATTTGCTGGAGCAGCAGCTTTTGCAATAATTGTATTTTTGACATTTGGTCCAGATATAGAAAGAACAACCAGAGAATCACCAATCATAATGAACATAATGTTTGGTCCTGCTTTTGCCATAGGTCTGCTTTACGGCATAAAGCTAACAGATGGTGTGATGAGGCCTTCAGAAACAAGGAGCCCATTCAAGCGAGCAATTGTAAAGACATTTTTGTTTTTATTCATGATGGGTGCAATCTTCAGCTCTGTCACTTTTGCCTTACACGGTGGCATGGATTCGCCAGAAAAATCAATTTTTGAAGATGGCCTGATACCATGGATGAGTGAGTTTGTAGAATCTAATGGTGGATTAACCTTTCTTATTGTTTCTAGCATAACGATAATGGCAGCTGCCACAAGACGAATTGTTGGCATGGAGGGATTCCTTAGTAAAGTCTTTACTTTTGTAGGTACTTTCATTTTCTTTTCAATGATATCTCTAAGCCTTTCGCATACAGATCCAACACACTCTCAAGTGTATCTTTATGCATTCTATCAGGCTGGCATAATAGGTGGCATATTCTATCAAATGAATAAGCTTACATCACGTGCAAACCTGTGGGAAGATTTTGCAAATGGTTACTAGATCTTTTGAAATTTTCTTGATAACATTACAGCTGTGAATGCTAGACTCATAACAAGTATAGCAATACCTGAAAATTCTGGAAGATAAGTGGTTCCAATTATTTCAAGTACATTATGTCCTACTCCTTCAAATTCAAGTACAATAAATGATATTTTATCATTTTTTCTAATATCTGGAAATATTTCTTGACCATTTACAAAGAAGGTAAGATCGCCATCTATGAGATTTATTGGAATTTGTACCTCAGCAAAGTTATTCTCGAGTGAGCTGGTTATATCAAACGTTATTTTTTTGTCATCCCTGCTAAATTGTACATCATTAATTTCAAAATTTGCTACTGTTTCCACTTCAAAATCATACCCACCAGTTTCAATAACAAAATCCTTTTTCAGACCTGTTTTATCTGAAATTGCACCAAATGCG
>DATIDL010000128.1:0-2731 GCA_035456305.1 Nitrosopumilaceae archaeon | reverse complement strand
TATAGAATACATGAATCCTCCAGAGAATGAACCTGTAGTTATTTTGCCAAGAAATAATCCTGCAAGCCATGCTTGAATTACAATTGCTATTGAAAAGAGATCCAAGGTAGATTGTGAGTCTTTTCTAAGTTGTGCTTGTTTTGCCTCATCTATTTCTGATTGTTGGCTTATGTTGCTAAACGAATCTATTACAATCAGGGTGGTAAAGCTGGTGATTCCTATCAACATGAAACCTACCATGACGTATGGCTTTAGCATGTCACGCTTATTTTTGTCAACATTGTAGAATTTTTCACTAGTGTCAGCTAAAGCGTCAAGAGTTTGTACACTGCCACCACCAGATGAAATTACCTCAATTAGAATTCTAAAATTGATTAACACTTGAAAATTCTTGATTTCTTTTTCAAGTGTTTCAAAAATATTCTGTAATGGTATACCCCATTCTAATTTTGTTGCAATGGCACTTGTAACTGGATTGAAAAGTTTGTAATCGGATCTTTTGCATGCGTGTATTACACATTTTTCTGGTCCAATTCCAGCCTTTCTTGATTCTGTAATATCTCTTAAGATTTGCGGTGTTGCAGATTCCGCATCTAAGCTTGTGGCATAAATTTTCTTAAATCTTAATGCAGGCCATAATGATGATGCAATAAATGCCACCGCCAAAATATAACCACTTCCAATAATATTTGAAAATATTCCTGTAATCATGAGAGTGGTTACAATTCCAAAACTTGGAGCTGCAAATTTTACAATTTTTTTTATTTCGATCTCCTTAACTTTGGAATGTGATATGCCGCGACTCATGAATAGAAATCCAGCCGATACAACCGGAGACAAGATCAGTAAGATATAGTCGGGTTTGAATCCAGATGATGGACTTAATCCTATATTCATGGTAGGGCCGATTGATGTGACCATGATGTATAGGGCAAGAACCACAACCTGTATTGTCATGTATGCCTCAATCAACGCCTGAACTTTTGATATGGATTGTTTTTCGGTTTCGGCATATCTGTCAAATACACTATTCATTTTACTTTTTAGATAATTGATAACATTGCCACCACTCTGCATTGAAGAAACGTAGCCGCCAAGAAATTCTCCTAATGCTTTTGATGAAGGTTTGTCTTTTGCTTGACTCATTGCAGTGAGAGGATCAACACCTAGTAAGTCAATTCTTTTTAGAATCTTTTCTGACTCTGCCCTAATTGTAGGCAGTAGATTAAACTCTCTAATTTTTTGAAAAATAAAATAAGGACCAAGACCGCTTGTTGCAAGCAGTGTGACTATTGTAATAAAATATGGAAGTTCACGTTCGATTTTCTTTTTTTGTTTGTTTGCATACTCCAACTTGTCTATGTTCTTAAGTGACAACATGCCTAGGCTCCTGATTCTATCTTTCGGATAAGCGCTTCAGGATCTTTGTAGTATTTTCCTATTACCTCAGTCACTTTCCTATAATCGCGAATGTCATGTTCAAGCATCCATTTTAAAATTCCAACTCTTTTGTTGTGTTCCACCAAGACTTCGTTTAGCGTTTGTCCTTTATATTCAGCTATTTTCTGCAATAGCTTACTTTGCTGTAAATTGCTATCAAAATAGTCAGTTCTTGGATTCCAGACAAATGCTTGATGAGATGAATCTGCACTAAGAATCTCTGATACGGATATTGTTCTTCTGCTACTTTGTCCGGTTGCATTATCTTTTACTCGTTTAACCACTACTGCACAGTTCATCAGTGAAATATATGCAGGCGGAATGTCCATTGGTTTTTGTTGTAATCTTTTGCTTGCAGATTCTAAACTGTCTGCGTGCATTGTACATAATCCGCCGTGTCCTGTAGCCATGGCTTGAAACATCACATATGCTTCAGAACCCCTGATTTCTCCAACTATGATATAGTCTGGTCTGTGTCTGACTCCTGCTTTGATCAAATCGTATAACCCAATTTCTCCCTCTCCACTAAGGCCAAAACCAGTTCTTGATACTAGAGTAAACCAGTTCTCATGATTGATGTTTATTTCAGCAACGTCTTCTACAGAGAAAATTTTATGATCAGGACTTACAAGTCCAGCTACTGAATTAAGAATAGTGGTTTTACCACCGCCGGTTGCACCTATGATAATTACTGACATCTTTGCTTCAACTAGCATCCAAAGATATGCAGCAATTTGTAGGTCAATTGTTCCAAATGAAATAAGATCTATTATTGTATAAGGATCTTCTCTGAACTTTCTTATTGTAAAGCTTGTTCCTTTCGGAGTGATTTCTTTTTGATATAACACTGCAAGTCTATGATTTCCTTGTAGTGCAAGATCTGAAATAGGAAATGCACTACTGACATGTTTGCCAGCTCTGAAAACAATTCTTGAAATAAATGAGTTCAATATTTTATCTGAAGTAAATTGAATGGTTGTTGGAATGCTGTCATAGTTTCTATGCCAGACATAGATTGGTGCATCCGTTCCACTGCAACTAATATCTTCAATATTGACGTCATGCATTAGTGGATCGATTAATCCGTATCCGCTGATGTCTCTTTTTAAATAATATTTGACCTTTTCCATACTTATGATAGAATTGCCAAGAAACATTTTCTCATTATCTTTGATTACTCTGTTCAGATGAGATTCAAAATCAACATCTTCTTTAGAGGTAGTTGGCGACTCTAGGCTCTCTTCTACAAGGCCATGCAACATGTCAAAAATTCTTTTTTCTTCTTGATTTA
>DATIDL010000127.1:0-7607 GCA_035456305.1 Nitrosopumilaceae archaeon | reverse complement strand
AAATGAAGATGCAACAATTGTAATAGGATATGATCATCTGAAAAAATCAGATTCGAAGATTTTGTATCTTGATATAGTTCATGAGCTAGTGCATGTAAAACAACAAAGATCTGGGCTTGATCTCTATGACAAATCTTATTCGTATGTTGATAGGCCTACTGAGGTAGAGGCATATGAAGTGGCTGTAAGAGAAGCAAAACGTATTGGTATGAATCAACAAGAAATCTTTGATTACCTTCATGTGGAATGGATAACTCCAGACGAGCACAAAAGATTGGCTTCTCGTTTGGGAATTTCTGTCTAAAAATATCTGGTAATGTTGTCCTGGCCTGTGACTTCGGAGAGCTCTGACACTTTTACACCAATTCTACGTACAAGCATTTTTTGATCTTCTAAAGATTCACGGAGTAACTGTAAAGCTGCTCTTTTTAACTCATCAAGATTTGATGTAGAGTTTTTCAGAGTTTTTGACCTAGTTTTGTTTGAAAGATCCACTTGTACAAATTGTATGCCAACCGATTTGAAAACAATGTTGTCTTTTAGTATGGTGGCATGTATGTCTTCACATAATCTTTCAAGATCTTTTGCCAAAAAATCATACTCGTTTGAATCTCGTTTTAGTGTAGTTATTCTGCTGTATTGTGTTGCTTCTTGTCTTGGTGCAACGGGGTCATTATCTATTCCGCGTGCAGCATTGTAGATGTATGCTCCGATCTTTCTGCCAAACTCGCTGTTAAGAGTAAACACATCAAGTGTTTTTAGCTGAGAAATTGTTTCAAGATTCATCTCTGCAAACCTCTCTTCTGTTTTTTTTCCAATTCCTGGAATAGATCGTATTGGTAGTGGATTCAAAAAGGATTCTATTTTGTCTGGTGTAACTATCGTTAGTCCGTCTGGTTTTTTAAAATCAGATGCAATCTTTGCTACAAGTTTGTTAGATGATACACCTATAGTACAGGAAAGTTTTATGGAATTCCGCAGAGTATTTTTTAATTGTTGAGCCAAATGGCCTGCATCCACAAAACTATACTCTGTCTTTTTTGAGACATCTAGGTATGCCTCATCTCTTCCTACATATTCGAAAATATCTGCATGTTCTTTTATGATGTCCATTGCTTTTTGTGATATGTCTGAATAGTAATCAAAATCAGTAGGCAAAAAGACCGCATCTGAAACACTTTCTAGTTTTTTCTTGGCAAATTTTATTGGCATGCCTGATTTGACGCCATATTTTCTTGCCAAATAATTTGCAGTCGCAATTGCTCCACTATCACCTCCACGTTCTGAGAAGACACACACCACAACAGGTACTGTTTTTAGTTTTGGATTGCGTAATTCTTCGCACTGTGCAAAAAAATAATCAAAATCTATGTGAAAGACAATTCTTTGTTCCATTACATTTTAAAGCAAAAAAATGCTTATTACATTATCTAATACAATAATCTAAATATCATCCACACATGGGTGTGGATATTGGATTATCCTGTTATTGCAGAACCCGAAGGGGTAAAGATAAAACCTGAAAAAATGGAGGCAGACAAGCTATATCACTGTGTTTTCAAAGACAAAGTTTTACTTTTTTACAAGGATCAAAACGATGTACTAAACTGTTATGAAATTGAGGAAAAAGAACTGGTGGATTCTATAAAACAGTCTGAATCACCAGAACAGGTAGAAAACATACTGAAGAAATTTATAGAAAAAGAAAATCTTAACCATTAAATAAAACGCGAATCGAGAGGGGCTGTGAGCCGTCCTCCAAACGTAATTTTCATTGGTAAAAAATCCATAATGACATATGTCAATGCAACTCTTACTTTGCTTGCAAACGAACCAGTAGTCACAATAAAGGCCAGAGGTAAAAGCATAACCACGGCTGTGGATGTCTCTCAAATGATAGTGAAAAGACTAAACGCAGTGGGTTACAAGGTAAGTGATGTGAGAATATTTTCAGAAAGAATGACCTCACAAGACGGCAGGGAAAGAAACGTTTCTACGATAGAGATCGATGTTTCTCGTCCATGAGATGACAAGTACCTTTCTCAAACGTGCAATAATTATATCTCTTTGTGGAATTGCGGCAATTGTTGTTTTGTATGGTATTGGATTATCTAATGTATGTCCAATAAAGCATGTTCAAGTTGTAGATGAATTAAAAAAATATCAAAAAACATTGGACCCTGAACTTTGTGAGGCCCTTGTTGAGAAAATTATTGATTTAAACAATCAATGTGGTATAGAAATTGAAGTAATTGATTGTGGCTAACCTAGAACTTCCAAAGCAAACACAATTCCATAATAGACTAGAACGCCACTAATTGCAATCATAAAAATTGTATATCGCTTATTTGTGATAATTTTTTTGCCTTTTGAAGAAAGAAATGCTACTGCACAAAGCCAAGCATAATCCATCCATATGTGAAATGCAAACATGATTCCTATGCCTGCAAACGAGGCAAGATAAAGCGCATCAGAAATTAACTTGGATCCTATTGTGAACCACCAGATTAAAAAAAATGGATTTAATGCACTAAGCATTATTCCTGCAATAAAGGGACCATGTCTTCCTGCAAAAACTGTTGTTGGTTTTTGTACGACTGATTTTATTTGCAGTCCAGAAAATACAAAAAGGCTGATTGCGCCAACAAGTGATATCGTTTCTCTAAATTGAGGAATTGTCTCAAGTGAAAGTATTCCCATTCCCAGAAAAACTACCAATGGCAATTCTACAACCGTGTGACCATATGCCATCTTCAAACCCGCCTTTATACCATCTTTTAGTCCGTATGATATGTTTGCAGCAAAAAGTGGGCCTGGAGACATTACTCCTGAAATAGAAATTATGATGACTGTTATGGCAAATTCTAACACCTCTAGCACCTCAAGTGGAAAATATTTGTATTAATAGGAAAAGATTTTGCATCCTTCATCGATTTTATCTTTTAAGAAATCTAAAACATCTGAAGCGGTATTTCTATAAACAAACTCCTCCTTTTCTTTGGTAGCGGTGTTTATGCAATATCTCTTGGCGGATTTATTTAGAAATATCATGTTGGTCTTGTTTTCTATTCTGATTCCTTCATCCAGATCAAGAACTTGAATAAATCGTGATAGCTGGTTTTTTGTTATTTCCTTTTCTTGGTATGTCAACTATACATTGCATCCTTTAATGGCTCTGCATCTTCTTCTGTTTTTTTAATACTCTGTTCTGCTGTTTGTGCTTCTTGCAACAGTAGATTCAGATCACAAGCTGCACCTGGAACTAGTTTTGACATTGCCATGCAAATTTCCGCACCTGATTTAAAATCAGGGCCTCTTTCTCTAGAATTAAACAATAATACTATTACATTTGTGTTTGATAAAGTGCCTTCATTAAGTAAAATCCCGGGTATTCCAGGTATTGTTCCATGTGATAGCATGGGTATACCTGCATCTTTTAGTTTCTTTTTGGCAGCTTCAGTACTGCCTACTCCTATGATAAACGAGTTCTCATCATCAGTTTTTATTGCAGAGCTGCTGACAATCAGAGAGCACTTGTGCTTGTTTGCCCACTCTAACATGGATTTTGCAACAAGCCTGTGTATAGATTCATGAGGAGTAAGATATGATGAAAATACTGCTACCTTGAGATCTGAATTTACAAATATCCTGGCTGGAAAATTAGGAACCCCGTCTTTTACAATGCTAATTGGGGGGAAAAGATCAGAATCAATAACTCCTACCGTCTCAAACTGCACTGTATTAATCAAAGATTCTGTAGCTATTGCGTTAGCAAGTCCTACATAAGGAAAACCGTCTATTAGATAACCGCCTTCTATGTTGATCGGTTTGATCTCTCTTATTGTGATCTCAGAACCCAATAATTTTGCTATGTGCGGCATCCTATTAAATCATGGATATGATTTTATGTGGTAATAATAGAGCAAAATTGTGGAAACATTATACATCCTCATAAATTGTGATCTGGGTTCAGAAGTGGATATAATAAATGAGTTCATGAAAATTCCCGAAGTAAAAGAAGTGCGAGGAACTTATGGCGTCTATGACATATTTGTCAAACTCCAAGGTGACAGCAAAGAAACTTTGGAAAACATCATTACTCATAAGATTAGAAGAATACCAAAGATTCGTTCTACTGTTACACTGACCCCGATTCTTGCACAAGGTGGACGATAGACCCAAAAATGATTAAACTGTTCAATTCTTTTTCTTTAAAAAAAGAAGATTTTGAACCGTTTGATAAAAAGCGTGTAAAAATATTCATCTGTGGACCCACGCTATATGATTATACTCATCTGGGGCATGCAAGAATATTTCTAACATATGACCTGCTTTGCAGATATCTAAAAGGCAAAAACTATGCCATTGATGTTCTTGTAAACATGACTGACATTAATCAAAGCGTGTTTAACAAGGCCCTTGATCAAGGTACCGATTATTTTACACTTACGAGATTTTATTCGGGGGAATTCGTCAAAGACCTTTCTTTATTAAACATTACAAGCATCACAAGGCTTGCTCATGTTTCTGATTATGTAAAAAATATACTCCAAAACATTTCATCACTTGTAAAAACTAAAAACGCATATTCTGCAAACGGAAATATCTATTTTGACACAAAAACTGCCAAAGGTTATGGAAAAATCTCAAAACAGACAAGAGAGCAACTAAACCTGCACAGGATGGATATTGGCCCAAATAAGAAAAATCCTGAGGATTTTATGCTTTGGAATTGTTCTGAAGACTTTGGATTCTCATGGAAAGGAGATTTTGGAAATGGTATTCCGTGGTGGCATATACAGGACACTGCTGTAGCATTTGAAAACTTTGGTTCTCACTATGACATACATGGAGGTGCAAAAGAACTTGCATATCCACATCATGAAGCGCACCTTGCACAATATCAAGCGCTGACTGGCATGGAAAATTCCGTTCAGCGATGGATGTATGTTGGATTGGTACTGGTAGAAGGAGAGAAAATGTCAAAATCTCTTGGGAATATGGTTCTTGCAAGAAACCTTGTTGAAAAATACGGACAAAACTTGTTACGACTGTACCTTTTTTCTACTCATTACCGAGAAGATCTAAATTACAAAGAAGAAGATCTTGTAGCTAAAAAGAAATTTTTAGAAAAAATCTACAAAGTTTACAACAAAACATCTGACAAGACATCTGCAGATGTTTCTAAATTGATAAATGAATTTCTAGATGCACTTGAAGATGATTTGAATTCGCCAAAAGCATTACAAATCTTTGAGAGAATATGTGATGTTGTTTTACAAAGCAGCAACATCAGCACGCTTGATTTTGAAAAGATTTCTGGCACAATAGGCTTGTCCGTATGATTTCGCAAATCGAAGAAGTCGATCTAGCATTTACTAGCATGTGGAGCAAATCCATTCAATTGGAGTGCGGTACTTTATTTGCCAATGAAAAACTTCCAAATGATATATTTTTTGATAAGCTCACAAACATCACATGTCTAAGTGAAAAGATGATTGATGAGGCAATAGCGCTTTTTAAAAAATACAACACGCAACCATATGTTTACGTGCTGGATAATCCCGATCTTGAGAAAATGCTTGTCAAAAAAGGATTTGTATTATATGATACACAACACGTTCTCACAAAAAATTCCGATTCAAATCTTGAACACTCTGCAATGCATCATGTTGCAAAAAAAGATTCATTGTTGTGGGCAGAGATTTTTTGCAAGTCATATGATTGTCTTGAATGGATTGACGAAGTAAATTCTATTGTCAGAAACTCTGTTTCACAAATAGAGTATCTTGTGGACTCGGAACATAATGCGTCATGTGTTGCGTTATATGAAAAAAATTCCATACTGGGGTTGTATTGTCTTGGAACTATACCTGAATATAGGAAAAGAGGGCTTGGTAAATCATTAATTAATTACGCACTAACCCAAGTCAAAAGAAAAAATCTTGATTTTCTTATGCTTGAAACATATGAAAAAGATAATCTAATTGAATTTTATTCAAACCTTGGTTTTGAAAAAATTTATGAAAAGAAAGTCTATTCTATTTGAGTTTTGAAAGCAGTGCGGAATAAAGAAAAGGAAGTATGGTTGTCGCTTCTGCATGTATGGTGGTTTGCATTGCTTTTTGTGTGACTTTGCCCCATGAGATTGCTTCTCTCACAAGTGCTCCACTCAGACTACCATCGAACTCTTGAGCTGTTGTGATATACACGGCATAGTCCAAACCATCACGGTACTGATTCCACCATAAGGTGTGGTGTTTTGATATTCCTCCACCAATCATGAGAGCACCAGATTTTTTTGCCTTGAATATGAGACCTGACAACAAATCTCCGTCTGCTGCTATATTTAGCTTAAAATCGCCGTGTTTTTGGGTAAAAAGCCAAATCTGACTACCAACTGCTCCATCCATTATTCCAGGAACAATTACTGGAATGTTGTTTTTTGATGCCCAATAAAGAAATGAACCTTCCCCCAAATTTTCTCCAATCATTTTTGTAATCTCTGCTGTTGACATTTCTTTTTTTCCATTCCTGTAGATCTTCTCAAGAAATGCTTGCATCTTTTCTTCAATTAGTGGACCGTAACTTTCCATTGGAACAAGTACATTGCCTAATCGATGTATGTGCTTGTCTGCAAGCTCATTGTCATCAAGTGTGAACGAACCTTCTAAGTATTTTGAGAAATATCTTGCAATGTCATGATCCAAAGCTCCGCATGTAGTTATCACAACATCAAACATCTTGTTTTTTATCATGTCTTTTATTATTCCTCTTAATCCGGTTGATGTCACTGCCCCAACAAAAGATAGAAACTTTAAACAATTTTTGTCTTGAATCATTGTAGAAAGTATGTCTAGCCCTTCCACTAGATTTCTTGATTCAAATCCTCCTGACTTTGACATTTCGTCAAATATGTTCTGTATGCTGTCGCCTTTTTTTATTGAAATATCCTCTACCGGTCTGCCTGGTTTTATCACAAACCATGAATTAAGATCGGGTTATAAAATCCTCTGCACCCAGTATTGTAATCACAAGTAATTAATATGATGGAATAATTTGCGTAAATATCGAATTACTTTGGGAAAAAAGATTAGAATTGCAATAGCAGGTATTGGTAACTGTGCTTCTGCCCTGATTCAGGGTGCTCATTATTATTCAAAAAATCCTAGCGATATAGTAGGACTTACTGCGTACAATATAGGCGGTTATGAACCAGGAGACATTGAAGTTGTTGCCGTCTTTGACGTAGCAGATACAAAGGTAGGAAAAGATGTCTCAGAGGCCATTTACGCAAGACCAAACAACACCGTTACAGTTGCTGAGGTTCCCAAGATGGGAGTCACTGTACAAAAAGGTCCAACTCTTGATGGAATAGGAAGGCACCTGAGCCAAATTGTTACTCCTTCAAAAGAGCCAGATGTTGATGTTAAAAAGATTCTAAAAGACACTGGTGCAGAAATGCTTGTAAATTATCTTCCAGTTGGCAGCACAACTGCCGTAAGATATTATGCTACGCAAGCTCTTGAAGCAGGAATTGGTTTTATCAATGCAATGCCTGTGTTTATAGCATCAGAATCAAAATGGCAGCAAATGTTTGCTGACAA
>DATIDL010000126.1:0-9770 GCA_035456305.1 Nitrosopumilaceae archaeon | reverse complement strand
CTCATTGATCTTTGTATTGCATAAATGGCTGGAGCACCAACAACAAAAGCTGCAATGCTTGCAAGATACTGTCTGAGTCTTAGCAACACGGATTCTTTTCCTGCATTAGATTTTCCCCCGTTAGGAGTTAGTTCTTCTGGAGGAATGATTACTAAGGCTGTCTTGACAGGCCCATAGTATTTCACTTGCTTGTTTTTTGAGCTTAGTTCAGTTTTTTCTACTTTGACCAGTCCTACACTTAGGAGCCGGTTGATATGCCAATTAATTAGTGGAAGTGAAATGTTTAACGCCTTTGCAAGATCGTTTGGGCTAGATACCCCTTGTGAGATTTTTCCAAATATTGCCCTACCCGTATCATTTGCTAGCTCTTCACCTATTATCTTGATTCGTTCGTCCTCGGTAGTGATCACTTCAAGATATTCTTCTGCCTTTATTGGTAGATCAGGTGCTGGATCCTTACTTGAGGTTCTATCTTGCATCATTTTTCAATATTCAGCTTCCGTTTAAAATAGGTTCAGAATGAATTTGATAATTTCGTATCTTTTATGCACAGAGTTTAAGAAGTACAGGTTTGATGATTTACCAGTCATGTGCGAAATGCTAGAAGAGATTCAGGCTGCCCAGCTAGCAGCAGTATTGGCTCGTGCCCGTAAACAAAGAATGGAAAGTCAATACGTAGAAAAACCTCAAGAAACCATAGCACAGTAAACATGAAAAAATGCGTTATTTGCGGTTGCAAAGATCATATGGTGTTAGGCTGTGCTAAGCACTGGTCAAAGCACTGTACTTGTTACAAGCATCAAACAAAATGAGTTTACTTGCTTTTTTGGCGCTCTCTTGCGCGTTGCTCCATCCTTGATTTTCCTTCTGCAAACTTTGTCTTGTCTTCGTCAGTCTCAAGCAGCAATTCCGGAACTTGTGTCGGCTTGCCTTCTTTATCCAGTGCTACTGCGGTCACAAACGCAGTACCAGTTAGGGTTCTAGAATTATTAACAAAATCTTCAGACTCCACTTTGATCTCAATTTCCATAGATGAGCGACTAACAAAGTTTAGTCTTGCATTTAGTACAAGTGCGTTTCCAACATATACTGGTTTTAGAAAATTCACCCTGTCAATACTTGCAGTTACTGTGTTTGTTTGTGCGTGTCTTTGTGCCACAAGACCTGCCACAAGGTCGATTTGTTTTAGAATCTCGCCCCCAAAGACGTTTCCTGCAGGATTTGCATCAGATGGAAACATGCGTACAATCATCTCTGCTTTTGATTCGTTTGGACTTTTTGCTCTCAAGATTTGCAACTATACGTTTTCTTAATAAATAGAATTCGATTCAGATCAGAAATTACATTTTAAGCGTTGCTACAAAGTCATCCTGAACAAATGCTACGCGTTCTTTATGTTCTATTTTCACGATTTCACATACATGGTACAATACTACCAAATAGTTCAAAGAGCAAAAATTGTAAGAGCGCTTTTGAAAAAAGATAGATCCTATTTGAAGCCACATTATCCTGACTTTAGGTTCATGTGCCCAGGATGCGGATCATTAGAAGTCTACTTGTCAGGAGAAATGATTGCACCCAAGATACACTGTCTTGATTGCAATACTGATTACATATGAAATCAAAATTGCGTAGGATCAATGCATCCAAGTTACGCATACGAGTAGTGTTTTTTTAGACAACTTCGACTAGTTTTTTTCTAGATTTTTCTCCAGACACTATTCTGACATTGGATTTTGATACTTTGAAATACGCAGAAATTTTTTCCAGTAATTCCTTGTTGGCTTTTCCCTTCTGCGGTTCTGACTTTATGCCAATTGTTATTTCATCCCCGTTTACTTGAACAAAATCTTTATGGAAAGTTACTGAAACCTTGTATATCATTTTCGAGGTTTCTCCAATTCTGCTTTCAGTTGTATTATAGAACGTAAAATCAGACCAGATAGACCAAGATTGGAAGTAAGAAACCCTGCCGCCTCTTCAAGCGCATTTTCACCTCTATAGCCCTCATCATAAGTCATCTCAATCTCGCCCTTGTCTGTCTCAATCAAGGCAGTAACAAGCGAATAAGGGCCTAGTTTTTTGTCATGTTTTTGGATGTATAAACAGAGCATGATTTTTTTTACTACTATGCCTTGTTCTACAAATTTTCCTTCCGACAGTAATGTTACAGTTTTGTCTGGTTCTCTGTCTATTCTTTTGGGATTGAGCACATCAATGATTTTCATCACTTACAAAATATCATCACAGCTAGATTTGCTTTTACAATATAACAAGACAAATAGAATCACAAAGTAAATTTTAAAACTAGATGCTTTGATACAGTTTGATGTGAATTTGTCTAGTGGTTTTATTGTATACCTAGGAGAAATGGCATAATGTCAGACACAGGTAAAACTAGAGAAAAAAAGTTCTTTTTTGACATAGAGCAACTGACGAAAGCAAATGAACAATTTAAAAATATTGCAGAAATTCAAAAGGAGCTAAGAAAAAAACATGATGCCAAGATATAATTCAGACACAGAATCCTCCCTTATCTTTATTGTATATTTCGAAAGAGATTTTCTCAAGCAGCTTTGCTTTTGATTTCATAGTTTTTTTATCATTCCCATAGTTTTTGTTCTCTACTAGGGTTTGAAGGCGTATCAGCTGCTCCTTTGTTAAAATGCGCAGTCCTTTCTTTGATACAATTTCCAGCAGTGTTATTCTTTCTCTATCGTCATCTTCGATAAAATGTGTCACAAGTTTTGATTAGGCTTTTGGGTTTAATTTAGGTTAATCTCTGGTTCTTGGAAGCTTGCCATACTTGTCAAAGGCTTTTTGTGTGTCTTCTTTGGCAAATCCATGTTGTATGTTTAGGTCTTTGAGAAGATTGGTGATTTCAGTCTTAGTCATGGCACCAATCTTTGAGTACACCTGCCTTGCATCTTGATAGCTACCGCCATTTTTTAGAACGTTATCCATTGCTGCACGTGCAAGATTGACTTTTTGTTCTTGATAATTGAATTGGCTCCAAAATATGCCATGATAAGTTTCACTTATTCCTGAAAGGAATTTGGAGTAAGATGCTTTAGGTGTAAAATCTGCAGTTTCCTTATTCATGCGCGCAAGATCATTTTGAAATTTTTCATTTGCAATCTTTCTTTGTGTCTCAAGGAATTTTTTGTGTTCATTAATGGCTAACTGTTTTTTTTGCATTTCTGCGATTTTCTTTTTAGAAATTTCAATGTTTTTTAGAATCTTCATTATCAACGGGTTCTTTTTTAGCTCATCAGTTGCTTTTATTTCGGGTTCACTGTCAGATGTTGCCCCAAACGCAGAATTGTGTGCAAATAAAACAAACACCGCCAGAATAGACATCATGGTTGTGAAACCAAACGCGTGTTTGTTTTTGATAGTCATTGATTCTCTGGAATCAAAAACAGTATTTACTGATTACGTAGAAATGGTTAGCAAGTCTTATTAGTATAAAATGCACGATCTAATTAATCAAGAATTCTTTTCGTGCCCCATTCAAAAATTTTGAATGGATTCTTATTCTTTCCAGAGTTTGAGCAAGCTTCATTTCTGTTCCTGGCGTTGGATGTTTCTTGAAGAATTGTCTTATTTCTGATTCTTTTTTTCCATCATATACTGCAGAGGTGCTGCCAATAACCCTGTTCAGAAGAGGGCTGCCTACACCAAACTTTTTGACTATGGTTTTCCAGTTTTTCTTTACCCATGGCCATACCAAGCTTCTTCCATATGGGTTTCCTGCCACCCTCATTACTGGTAGATGCAGGTGCTGAGAACGAACGTCTCGTGAGAGGGCAAATCGTAGTGCCTTTGCAAGCAATTTTTCATCCTGAAAGCTACACAATGCCCCAAGGAATCTAAGCTTCTCTTCTTGCATCTGAGCCTTTTTGTAGAGTTTTAGTAACAGATCATAGGTTTTCTCATCTCCACTCCAAGCTACAAGTGAATATACTGTTCCACGCAAGTCTGGTCTGAGGGAGTTTGGTTTTTTGAGGAATTCTTGGAATCTTTTGTTTGCTTCTTCAATTACCTCTTCATCATCTAGTCTGCCAAGTGAACCTATCACAATGCTACGAAGTAGTGCAGTGGTATGCTTTTCACCTGGTTGCGGATCCCAGCTAAGCTTTTCATAGAGTTTTCTGAAAAATTCTTTGTTGTATTCTTTTATTTCATCCCAGAAGATTTCTCCAGATGTTATAAGGTAGAGAAAGTCAAGACCTCCTGCTAAATCTGCAGAAACAAGATAATCATCCTCATCAAAATATGATCTTGTAAAATCAAGGAAGTTCTTTAGTGACATTTGGCCCGATATGCACAATGAAAACAGATCGTGTTGTATTCCCCACCTGTCTGCATTGTCTAGTGCTTTTTCTTCTACTAGTCTTTGGAGTTTTTGTAACATATCGTCATCATATTTTACTCTGTAGAGCCCCTTTTGCTCATGATTTATTTTAATCCATTCAGGATCACCCAACGACAACGTATCAGATTTCTTTGTCATCAGCTTTGAAACAAGGCGGTCTTGTGTTTTAACAGATACAGGGATTACCCAAGTTCCTTTTTGTGATTTGCCATCATTTTCTGCCAAGTATCGCTTTTGGGACAGCAACAATTTGGAACCATCCAAACTGGCATCTATTACCGGATAACCTACTTGTCGTACCCAGCTGTTCATCATCATTCTAACTGGCTTTCTTGAAACAGCCTCAAGTGCATTCCAGAGGTCTTCGGTTGTAGCATTACCATACTTGTGCTTTGAAAGATAGTTTTTCAGACCCTTGCGAAAATTCTCTTCTCCCAAAAAGTCTTCAAGCATCCTAAGTACAGAGCCGCCCTTGTTGTAGCTAATCTCATCAAAAATTTCTCTAACTTCAGAGGGTTTGTTTACTTTGACATCAATTGGATGAGATGTTTTTAATGCATCAAGGCTCATAGCCCCACTAGTTTCTGCTTTGAGAAACTGGTTCCACAAATCCCACTCTGGATAAAAGTGGTGTACTGCTTTTGTGGCCATGAACGTTGCAAAGCTCTCGTTTAACCACAGATCATTCCACCACTTCATTGTCACAAGATTACCAAACCACTGGTGGGCAATCTCATGTGATATTACTTCAGCAATGTGCTGTTTTGTTTCAGTAGATGATGTTTTAGGATCATAAAGAAGTATGGTTTCTCTAAACGTGATGGCACCCCAGTTTTCCATTGCCCCTGAGGCAAAGTCTGGAACAGCAATCATGTCTAGTTTTGGAAGAGGGTATGGAATTTTGAAGTATTTTTCGTACCAGCCTAGGAATTGTTTTGTAAATTCTAGAGACAGTTTTCCTAGCTCTTTTTTACCTTTTGTTGTGATGATTCGGATCAGTGTTTTTCCAAGCTTGCCTGTCAAGAATTCAAATTCGCCAACTCCAATGTACAATAGATATGTAGACATGATCGGAGTTCGGTCAAACTTGAAGAGCGTTTTATTGCCGATTTTTTTCTTTGAAATGACTGGCATGTTGGATATGGCAGTCATATTTTTTTCTACAATCACCGAAATATCAAACGTCGCTTTGGCTTCAGGTTCATCCCAGCATGGAAATGCACGTCTTGCATCTGCAGCCTCAAATTGTGTAGTTGCCATGATTTTCTTTTTTCCGTTCTTGTCAAGATACTCGCTTCTGTACAATCCTACAAGCTTGTCGTTTAGTATACCTACAAAATTGATGTAAAGTTCTGCCTTGCCCCTGATCTTCTCAGGTATACGGATTGTCAGTTGTTCATTTTTTTCATCTAGTGTTATTGTAGTCTTGAATGCTTTTCCTTTTGAGGTCATAAGACATTCTTTTATATCGATTTTTGCAGAGTTCAGCACCAGAGTATTTGTTGGTTTTAAAAGTTCGATAGATATCTTTTCCTTGCCTAGAAAAGTGAAATTTTTGAAATTTGGTTCGAATGTAATCTGATAGTTCTTTGGAGAGATTTGCTTCATGAAGGTTTGTTTAATTTGTTGGGCTAAGTAAGTCTATCGCAGCTACAAGATTGATTAATTTTTATCTATTTTGCAATTTATCGAAACCAGTCAAATTCTTGGCTTCGCTTTTGTGTTGGCAAATCATTCATTACTGCTTTGATTACTTCACTATGATTATAGGTGAGATGTCGCAGAAATTTTGCGGATTCTTTTTCTCTTGTTTGCGGATCTGTAAAAACAGAATCTTCACTAATCTCTTTCATAATAACACGACATTCATCACATGGTTCGAAATCAAGATAAAGTTTCAATATATCATTGTGTAATTGTTTCAGTTTAATAAATATGGTCTTGTCCGCGATCTAATTTGTGCCTGAATTTGATTTTATCTTAGATCATCTTTTTTGTAAGGATCTTTTTTATGGTTTTTGAATATCAGAATGTGACTATACACACCAAAGGAAAACAAGGCATACGACCACAGATACAATACCTCAATTGGATGGCCAGTATAGAAAGAATCATCTGCTTGTGCAAATAGGAAACCAACGTCTGCAAACACATTGATTATTATTGCAGAGCAGATCAGCGACCACAAAAAATTTACCTTGCCTTTAAAAAATAAAATAATTCCAACCACTGCAGGGAATAGGATTATTGAATCAAAGACAGGATACGATGCTGCCAACGCATAGGAAATCAAATCATCCCCAAAGTCAGCATTTGATGTAAGATACATCGAGATGGAGAGCATAATTGTAGAAAAGACAAAAGCAACCAGCAGGGTATTTTTTGAAATATTCTTTATTGGTTTTATATAATACGCTGCAAATATGAATAAAAACGGATATCCTGCAAGATAAAACAAGTCAGCCCAAGAAGGAAAGGGCTCTATGTGATAAACAAGATCGTATACCATCCACATTCTTTCTGCAATAAACCATGATGATGCAAAACACGCAAACATTATCCAGGCTTTTGCGTGATTACCTTTTGTACCAAATCTAATTGATATTAATATGGATAAAACAAGTAGCGCTCCAGGCACTATAAGGTACAGTATGTTTGATACCTGACCAGCAGTTTCTTTTCCATAAAGATTTGCAAGTACTAGTGCGAGTGCAATTACAAAAAGAGATATGAAAAGAAATTTTTGCATGACGCTTGCAAAATCAAGTCACAGTTAATTTACGGTGACATTAGCGAGATCTTTTATTTTTGAATCTGGTAAATCTTCAACGGCCTTGTGTATTTGCACTTTGACAACTACCTTATTTTTGACAATTTCAATTTGTAGATTTTCAAATGCAGATACATACTGGGTGATTTTTTTTCCATCTACTCCACGACCAAGACCGACAGGCAACAATAATCCATCATCAATCAAAGAATTTATTTTTCTATAACCAGAAGTTTTTGGAATTTTACAAATTTCGAGTACACTTGAAATCATATCAGGTTTTTTTGCCAAAACTCTCAAGATCTTTTCCTTGTCATCGTCCCCGAATGCACGCAGGATTAGTCTGGTAAGAGATTTGTCTATTATAGGAACCCAGTCATCTTCATAATCTTTAGATTTTTTTATAATGTCTTTCATGTTTATTCACTTATTATTTTAAGAAAATTCTCAATTGGTTTTTGATAAGAAAATTCTTCAAGACTTTTTTGAATGATTTTTACAATATTTGAATGTGATGCTCCATATAGATCATGTAATACATTTTTCAAGTATTCAGGATGTTCATAACAATCAGGAATGTAGCATCGATAATTTTGATACAGACTACGTTCAACTTCTTCTAGCACTGGCCTGCCCATGTCAAGTAGTGTACTTTCCACAGCTAGTGATACTAGTGCTTTTTTTATTTCACCATTAGTAGCGTCCAACAAGATAGGGTTTCACTGGGGTTATTAAAACAAATATCCAACTCCGGGAAAAGATACCCTGCGTCATGAATCACAAAAGAGCATATTAATTGATATTTGTCCTCACAAGTAGTAAATTAAATTCAATTTTTGATGAATTATTCATGGCATTAGTCAAATAAGCAAATAAGGTAAGCATCTTGATTTTTCCTTCATGCAGTATTTTGGTTGTGATCTGAATTTCTTCAAATTCAGCATTTGGACCAAGCATCATTTTGGAGATAAATGGTACAAGGGAAGTGTCATGTATGGTTCCTTTGATTTTGTATTCCTTGTCACTTATAGAATAAACACCGCCCCTTGTTGTCGGCTTATTTACTGGCATTGGAAATTTAGCAATTGTTACATTTTCTAAAACATATGTCTTGTTTTTATAATGAAGAAAGTATTCTTGGTTTTGTTTTTCCATTATTTGTGACAGAAGATTTTCATCAAGAGACATTAAGATTTAGTTTCCTTGTGTTTTTATTGAATCTTACCATCAGTTGATCAAATTATCTTTTGATTAGATTTAGATCGGTGCAGGAGGTTTTGATTCTTTTTTGTAGCTGGCTTTTAGCCACAGTGGAGTAATAATAGTAGTTACTGCAACCATGATCACAATTGTGGAGTAGACACTAGATGTAAGAACTCCAGAGGCAACACCAATTCCTGCCACAATTAGCCCAACTTCGCCTCTTGAAATCATCCCTATTCCAACTTGCATTGATTTTCTCCTGTCTTTCAAAAACAACATTGCAGGTAAACCACATCCAAGATATTTTGTAACTACTGCTACTGAAATCATTATACCGCTAAGCATCAATATTTCTGCATTGACTCCCCTAAAATCAACCTGGGCTCCGATAAATGCAAAAAACAACGGTGCAAAGATTATTCCTAGTTTGCTGATATATTGCTCGATTTTGTCAATAACTTTGGTTGAGGAGAGAGCCATTCCTACGGCAAATGCACCAACTATTGGCGAGAGTCCTATTGATCCTGCCAATGCAGCAGCACCAAAAAACGATGCAGTGGCTATTGCTTCAATGCTTCCCTCTGCTTTCCAGACCTTTCTTGCAACAATTCTTGGAATTATTATTAAAGAACCTATGAGTAGTGCTGCAAAGAAACCAAGTACTTGCAGTATTATAATCACAATTTGAAGTGGATCAATGTTTATGATTTCACCACCACCGGCACCAAGTGAAGACACTACAGATAGGACTGCAATAGCAAGAATGTCATCTACAATGGCTGCTCCAATTATCAGACGTGCTTCAGGAGTTTGCAACTTGCCAAATTCTCGTAACACTTGAACTGAAATTGCAATGCTTGTTGCAGTCAAAGCTGTTGCAATAAGCATTGATTGAAACGCATCAAAGCCAAACATACCAAAGATAATGAATCCTACAAAAAATGGAACAACTACACCGCAGGCTCCAACCATAAACGATGCCTTTCCTCCACGCAAAAATTCTTTTGGTGTTACTTCTAGTCCTGCAATGAAAAGAATAACTATTGCTCCAATTTCTCCTAAAATTTTTAGCTCTTCATCTATTTTCAACAGTTGTTGACCATCATAAACAAGAAACGCCCCAAGTGCAAATGGTCCCACTATCATTCCTGCCAAAAGCTCACCTAATACGATTGGAAGTTTCAGTCTGTGAAACAGCTCAGCCATTAGTTTTGCTGCAAAAAGCAGAATTCCTACACCAATTATAGTTTGAATAAAATGCGATTCTATTGCCATGGCTTCTTTAGATACGAGGTTTTTACGCTATATTACTTATGTTTTGGCGAACCAATGGAATTATTTTTTTTGTTATTATATTATGGACATCCGCGTTTGTATCAAATGACACCAATATTACATGTGAGAGGCGTCTATTTTCAT
>DATIDL010000125.1:0-3412 GCA_035456305.1 Nitrosopumilaceae archaeon | reverse complement strand
AAGCCACCAAAATATCTCAAGACAGTAGTCATTAAATTAGCATCTCTGCCGTAGAAACCCTTCCAATACAAATTATTATAAATCTTGAGTGTTTGACGATCAAAATTCCAATTATTGCCAGGAACTATCTTTGTACCTTCGTTTGAATTAGCCAGTAATTGAAATAAATCTTCCTTATGGTCAGTAACAGCAAATCTGTCAGAGAGTTGTTCGGTAGTACAAAATCTTGGCTGTGTAACATCACATGTCTTTCCTATATCTTTAGAAATGAACGAAATTTCTTGCAACTTTTTAATAATCTTGTCTGCTGTTATAGAAGCTAAAGCCATTACAGTTAGTTGAGGATTGACCCCCAATGCTGTTGGAAAAACACTTGCATCACATACGTAGAGATTATTAAACCCAAATACCTTGCAGTTGGAATCGACAACGCAATTATTTTCATCATCTCCCATTTTGTTTCCACCTTGTGGATGTGCAGAGCCAAGCATGAGGCCATCTGGATTATTACGTACAACATCCTTTAGTTTTGGAACATCTGCTCTAGTTCCTATTTCATAGACATCCCTATGCGATGTAATTACTGTTTTTGCACCAATGTTGAACCACATTCTAGCTAAAATTCCCATTCCTCTAGCCATATCATTTGCAGTCTGTTCTGATAGATTGTAAACGACTTTTGGATTACCATTGTCCGACATCAATACTTTTCCAACTGGATCATCTCTAGTCATTATTCCAGCCATTGTATAATGATTGTAATTTTTCATCATTTTGGCGTGATCCAACCCGAAACTAGGTATTGCAAGTGCCATTTGAAAAATTGGCAAAAATATACTTTCTATCAAGAATCCTCCTTCTTGTACTCCATTTGTTATGCCAAATTCATGACATGTATATGACATCGGAATCCCTCTATTTCCTCGAATTTCTTCATCAAAAAGACCCATAACAAAAGGTGCTGGATGTAATGCTAAACCCTTTCCTACTTTTTCACCACCAATTAGAGATTTCTGTAGTAAATTTGACGATGCAATAGATCCAGCAGACACGATAATTACTTTGGCATTAACACGTATCCGATAAGTCTCATTGTTACTGGAATCTGTAAATTTTCCATTTACACCCGTTGCAACACCATTCTCATATGTGATCATATCCGCACTACAATTACAGTATACCGTATAATCTAAAGTATCATCTATCATTGCGTCATGAATGTATGTTACTAACATACTTTGTTTAGTGTCATAATGGCAACCCATATGACAGAATCCGCATTTAACACAGGATTTTAGAGATGGATCTGTTATTGATTGTCCGCAATTTCTAAAATTTTTTGAATGTTCAATAGAGTTTCCTTCAATTTTGAAATTTTCGCATGCTTCTTTCAGTTTTTTAGCATTTGTGTTTAATTCTTGGTCAGTTACCTCTACCATGTTGATCCTTTTTGCAACTTCATCGTTGGCCTTGTCCCATTCAGCTTCACTTATATTAACGCCCATTACATTCCACTGTTTAATAACTAATTTAGGAATCCGAAAACAGACAGCATCATTTATTACCGTTGAACCACCTAGGCAAGATCCTTGTGCAATAGCTATTCTCAAATTAGAGGTAAAATTTGCTCCTGCATTTTTCCATAAAAGAGGAATCATATCCGACTCTCTTTGGTTCATGGATTCCCCATCATAATATCCTCCTTTTTCCAAGATAACAACAGAATTTCCAGCTTTGGCAATTTTCGTACCCAATATGGCTCCAGCAGCACCAGAACCAATTATACAGACATCTGCATTGCAGACTATGTCTGAATTAATTACATCATAATTTTCTGTGCGTTTTAAAAATTGTTCTGTTCCATATATACAATTCTTTTTCATGCCATTTTCTCCCATGATAAAGTATGTTTATGATCTGGCTGTTTTCGCGGATATCTTGGAACCTGTGGACCATCATATCCAATCCTTTTCCAAGAAAATTCTTGGGCATATACTAACCATGCATTAATCGAATTATTCAAAAGTGTAAAATTTCTAACAAAATCACTGTTGTTTATTGTATAAACATCATTTAAAGAAGAAAACGCTGACAAAATTCTATTATTATTGTTTGCATACGGATCTATATCTGCTGTTAATTCTGGTTTCTTTTTTAGCGAATCAATAGAAACTGTTATAGGTATTTTAATAGTTGTCTCTCTTTTATCATCTATTTGAATTTTATACGTGGTAGTTCTGTGTATTATCTGTCCATCTTTATTTCTTATTATCAGATATATTCTTGGTTCCATTTCCACCCAGGTATCCTTAAAGGACGACTCGTCAAAACTGATTTCAAAAGAACCGTCATTGTTTACCCAGCTCGATCCCAATAGGTCATCATTGCGATCTTCGAACCACTGTTGATCATCGTCCATTACCTGAATTTTTAGACCATCAAAAGAAGTGATTGTTTGACTGATTATTTTTCCTTGAACTGAAAAAATATTCACAAAATAGTTATAAAATACAAGTATATAAGATCTTTTACATAATCAATGGCGTACAAAAGATCATTAAAAATTGTTATTAACTTATGATATACAAAAATTGCTTTGAAAAAAACATACAAAGGCTGATACAAATTTCAAATTTTGTTGCCAAGCAATTTATTGTATATCTAGTTGTTGTACTTGCTAACATAGGTTACAATTTCATTTACTGACATAGGTAACACTTTCTAGTTCTGCTAGGAAGTGTATGAAAAATAGAATTACAAACAAAATATAATTTAATTCATGAAAAAGAATGGACAGGAGATACAGTAACTGATATCTGTACTAGATATAATACATCTACAAAAACATACTACAAGTGGAAGAACAGGTACCTAAAGTATGGAATAGAAGGTCTTAAGGATAGAAGTAGAAAACCACATAATATACAACCTGGAAAAGTAACAAAAGAGATAGAACAAGAAATAATCAATTTACGTACAATCAAACGATTTGGATGTAATGGTATAAGATTCAGGTTAAAAAGGCTAAAGCAGATATCATTCAGTACAGGAACCATATACCAAATACTGAAAAGACATGGATAGAACATCCTTTCATGTAAAATCAGAAATAGAGAATACAAAAGATTTGCAATGAAAAAACCAAACCAGATAGTACAGATGGATATTTTAGGTCCTTTTTACATTCAAAACTGTGCTCAAAAGAACTATTTTATCAGTTGTATTGATGATTGTTCAAGAAAGGTATCAAGTGAAAGGTCTGAAAGAAAAAGAAGTGTAGACGTTTTGCAGATTCTTGAAGACTACATTGTAGAGAATGGTAAACCTGAAAAGGTAATGCATGACAATGGTAAACAATTCACATCTAAAACATTCAGACGTTTTTTACAACGCAACAAAATAAAAGATAAAC
>DATIDL010000124.1:0-2222 GCA_035456305.1 Nitrosopumilaceae archaeon | reverse complement strand
TTCAGAGAATGCGTGAATATGTGGATATAATCAGGCTTGTAACATCAGGAAAGAAAGTCAACTATGATGGAAGTTTATTTCAATTAAAGAACTTCGCCTTACTTATCACACCTTTACGGAATAAGATCCCGATATATTTGGCTGCAGTAAATCAGAAAATGGTGGAGCTTACATGGGAAATTGCAGATGGGGTTATTTTTTATCTTAGGCCCATTACTGAATTAAAAACCACCATACAAGCAATGCAATCAAAGAAAAAAATCGAGATAGCGAGCCAATTCATCACATGTGTTTCAAATAACTCCGAAAAAGCTAGAGATAGAGCAAAAAAGACATTAGCATTTTATATATCCGTAGGAAAAATTTACCGTGAGTTTTTATCAAAAAATGGATTTCGAAACGAAACTCAAAACATATACGATGAATTTAAAAAATCAGGATTTACGTCACACCATGAACTGGTTACAGAAAATATGCTTGATTCACTTACTATATGTGGAACACCTGATGAGTCTAGAAAAAAACTAGAACAGTTTGTTAGTATAGGAGTGACATTACCAATAATACAGTTTAATCCAATTGACGATGTAATAGATTCATTCAAGCTACTCGTATCTGCGCTTTCAGGGGATGAAATTTGAATAAAGTAGCATTAGCAGGATTTGGCCTTACGAAATTTACTAGAGATGATATCGCTATTGAAAACCTTGCACTTTCTGCGGTTAAATCATTATTTGATAATACCAAAAATCTATCTCAAAAAGATGTAGAGGTAGTACTTACATCAACTAATAGCAACGCCAAATATCTATCAAGTATTGTATCTGAAATCTCTGGAATTGAACCAAAAATTTCACATTCTGTAGAAAGTCTATGTAACTCTGGAGCAAATAGTGTAATCTCTGCGTTCTCTTATATTGCATCAGGAATGGCAGATATCGCACTAGTAGTTGGGGCAGAAAGAACTGACAGTCCTGGGTTAGTCTTAGATTGGGATCAATCACGAGGAGAATACAAACATCCAATATACTGGGCATCAATGTTTACTAAATCTCACATGCGAAGGTATGGCACCACAAAAGAAGATCTTGCAATTGTTTCGGCAAAAAATCATAAGAATGCATTATCAAATCCTTTTGCATATTTTGAAAAAGAATACTCTGTTGATGAAATAATGAACTCGAAAAATCTTACAGATGATCTAAGGCTATTGGATTGTTCGTTGCCGTGTAATGGTTCTGCTGCAATAATTCTTGCATCTGAAAAAATGGCAAAAAAAATCACTGATACTCCAATATGGATTACTGGAATAGGACAAAAAACAATTTCTGCAAGCTTTACAAAAAATATTGACCTTACAAGTATGAAATCTACTATCGATGCAGCAACATTAGCATATAAGATGTCAAAACGAACTCCGAAAGACATTGATGTAGCTGAGATACACGACGCATTTACTATTTGTGAAATAATCGAACTTGAAGATATGGGTTTTGCTAAAAAAGGAGAAGGAAAAGATCTTGTCAGAAATATCTACGAGACTGGCGATAAAATGATAAACCCTAGGGGCGGTCTGATAGGAACAGGACATCCACTTGGAGCCACTGGAATAGCACAAATTGTTGAAATTGGTCAACAACTTCAAGGTAAATCTGAAAAAAAGCAGTTATCTGGAGCCAAAATTGGTCTTGTCCAAAACATGTCTGCGGCAGCAACTTCATCATCTGTTTTAATCCTGGAGTCATGACAAAATTCCTAAAAGAGCTAAAAAATGGAAGATTTGTTTGCAGTGAGTGCCAAAAATGCAATAAACTTGTCTGGCCCCCCAGTGATTATTGTAACAAATGTTTTGGTATGACTGTGTGGAGACCTATTTCTACAAACGCCATTCTGATAGAATTCTCAAAAAAAGACGATACTGTGTTTTGTATCGCAGAGTTTGAGAAAACATTGAGAATAATTGGAACACTAAAAGCAGATTATGACAAACTAGTACTCGGACAAGAAATTAAACTCGTAGAGTGTAGTTATGATAATGTGGAAAAATTTGTTTTTCAAGCAGTATGACAAATTTGGATATAGTTCAAACCGATTTACACTGGTAATTTCATAATTACCATGAATTCTATACGTTGAGAATTCGAAGATAGCCATGTACAGAATAAAAGAACATCTAAAACATACGACATTAATTAAAACAACAGGTTCTACAAAATTACCCA
>DATIDL010000123.1:0-11449 GCA_035456305.1 Nitrosopumilaceae archaeon | reverse complement strand
CAAAACAGTTTGAGGCACGAATTGATGAAATCAAAAATCTAGACATTGTAGGAGATGTGAGACATAAAGGTATGCTTATGGGAATTGAACTTGTAAGTAACAAAAGAAATAGAATTCCAATAAAACCTGAAAAAATCATTCATCAAAAAATTTTTTCAGAGGCAAAAAAACATAACATATACTTACGAACGTTGGGACATATTGTCATGCTTGTTCCTCCACTTGCAATTTCTACAAACGAATTAGAGTTTTTACTTGATGGTACTATTGATACAATAAAAAAAGTCACGAAGGTAATCTGATTTATCGCCTTCGTGCTCTTCTAAGTTTAATTCCGAGCTCTCTAATCATTCTATTTCGTACAGCTAGAGAATTCTTTAGCCGTCTGCCTTCGCGTCTTGATATATCACGTTCTCTTTTAGCTTTATTGAGTGCGGCACGAACTGTGATCAATTGCTTACGTGTTGGCGCTGGCTTAGCTCTTCTTTTTGATTTTTTTGATCGTCTCTTAGACGCCATGCACAGTCTGCCATATAGTAATAATTAAGCATGGCGCATCAATCGTTTTCAACCCGATCATCTTTGAATCAAACCTAATATTATATTACAATGAAGTAATAATACCATGCCACAGATTCGTATTTGTCCACATTGTAAGAAAGTGTTACAAACAGGTGAGATACACACGTGTATTGCAAGCAAATCAAGCCTTGTAAGATGTAACAAATGTGGTCAGGAATACAAACCTGAGAGAGGACATATATGTTCCACCATGATAAAATAAAACAAACTGAGAAAAAGCGTAAACCATTATGATTTTTGAGGTTTACCGTTATGATAATCTTAATTAGTAGATTCTAAAAGATAGACGTTGTGAATTCAGAACACGCATTCATTACTATGTGTAAGGAAAAAATTTTGTCTGGAAAAAATATTACTTCAGAAGAAGCTACGACACTAATTAACATACCAGATGAATCATTATCATTTTTATCTGACGCAGCAAATGAAATTACTAGAAAATTTAATGGGAATGTGATTGATGTTGAGACTCTGATTAACGCAAAAAAAGGAACTTGCCCTGAGGATTGTTCATTTTGTTCGCAATCTGCGTTTTACAAAACAGAAATTGATACTTACAAATTGTTACCTGTAGAGATCATAATAGAAAATGCTCAAAAAGCGAAAGATGAGGGGGTCAAAAGTTTCTGTCTGGTTTGCGCATGGCGAGGTCCATCAGAACAGGATTTTGAGCAAATTTGTCAAATTGTTGAAAAAGTCAATGAGTGCGTAGGTATTGAAGTGAATTGTTCGTTAGGATTCATAAACGAGAACATGGCAAAGCGTCTAAAACACTTAGGAGTAAAAAGATATAATCACAATTTGGAAGCATCACGAAGTTTCTTTTCAAACATTTGTACAACCCATACTTATCAGGATAGGATTGATACTGCGCACGTTGTGAAAAAAAACAATCTTGAGCTTTGTTGCGGTGGAATTCTAGGCATGGGTGAAACAAGAATGCAAAGGTTAGAGCTTGGTCTTGATCTTGCAGAACTTAGCCCTGAAGAATGTCCTATTAACATACTAGTACCGCAAAAAGGAACACCGCTTGAATTACAAGCAAAACTTACACTTGGAGAAATACTTAGAACAATAGCTGTCTTTAGATTCTTGATGCCAAAAACCATACTAAAGATAGCAGGGGGTAGAGAAGTACATCTTGCAAACGATCAAGAAAAAGCTCTTCTAGGAGGTGCAAATGGAATCATTACCGGAGGATATCTGACTATTGATGGTAATTCGCCAAAAGAAGATTTACAAATGATCTCACGAATTGGTCTTGAAGCATAAATTTGATTTTGTAAATGTAGACCTTGAAAAAATAAAATCAAGGAATCTTTACAGAAAATTACAATATAGTAGAATAGATGGTCCATACATCATATTCAAAAGAAAAAAACTAGTCAATCTTTGCTCAAATGATTATCTTGGATTAAATGTATCACAAATTGCAAAAAGGCAGATTCAATCAAGCTCAAGATTAGTCTCGGGAAATGATTTTTCGTTTGAAATACTAGAAGAAAAACTTGCGCGTCATAAATCGCAAGAGTCAGCATTGACATTTCCTACAGGATACATGGCAAACCTAGCTTCTATTCCAACTCTTGCACAAAAAGGAGATTTGATCTTAAGTGATGAACTGAATCATGCAAGTATTATCGAGTCATGCAGACTTTCGGGAGCAAAAATTGTAGTATACAGACATAATGACATGGTAGATCTTGAAAAAAAGTCAGTATTGAAAGCAAATAACAAGTTTATTGTTACAGAGGGCATCTTTAGCATGGACGGCGATCTTGCCAATCTAAGAGAGATTTCATCAATTGCTACAAAAAATAGTGCCATACTGGTCTTAGATGATGCACATGGAGACTTTGTAGTTGGTTCAGATGGCATGGGAACTGGACAGTATTTTGGAATTGCAAAAAAAATAGACCTGTATGTAAGCAGCCTAAGTAAGGGACTTGGAGCATTTGGAGGATATGTTGCATCAAGAAGAAACATCATAGACCTAACAATAAACAAAGCCAAACCATTTATCTATACTTCAGCGTTACCAAATTTTCTTGTAGATCTTGCCTACAAAAGATTTATTTCAAATAGAGAAGGACAAAGAAAAAAACTCTGGAGAAATATCAAAATTATGCATAAAGGTTTGGAATCTCTTGGATACAAAACTAATTCTTCTAGTCAAATAATTCCAATCATAGTAGGAAATGAAAAAAAAACTATGATGTTTGGAAAATTTTTGCTTGATAATGGCATATTTGCACAACCAATAAGATATCCTACAGTCAAACTCAATCAGGCGAGGATTAGAATTTCTATTACCGCATGGCTTACAAAAGATCATATAGAAAAAACACTCGATGTTTTAGAAATTGCTGGCAAAAAATTTAAGATGATTTAATTCAAAAATGAATTAAAAACTATCCCGTTCTGAAAGTGTAGTTCCAAAAGACTGCCGCCGCTATTGCCGCAGCAAGAACAATTCCAACTATGATAAATCGCTTATTCACAATGCATGTCTGACACATGAAGAATAAAAATTGATATGCTAATGATATGGAATAGATTTGGAACAACCTATTTTAGTCAAAATATCAATTTCAAGACAAGATGCAAGAAATCACTATAGCTGTGGCAGCTGTAGCAGGTTTAGGTTCATTCCTAGCACCATGCATACTGCCTATGATCCCTGCCTTTTTATCATATATTTCTGGAACCACAATAACAGAACTACAAAGAAATAACGGTACCGTAAATCTTGCCTCAAACAGACTCAGTGTTTTTCTAAATACGCTATTTTTTGTTCTTGGTTTTTCAATAGTGTTTTCTATTGTTGGCGTAATCATAAATAGTGTTTTAGCAAGTTCTGCCGGTAGCCTGATTTCGGGATTTAATCAAGTAGGCGGAATAATAATAATTGGATTTGGATCTTTTATGTTGCTTTCAAGCAAGATAAATAAATTAAATTTTGAAAGAAAGTTTCTTCCAAATCGTGCCAAAGCTAGCTATTCACTTTCATTTCTTTTTGGATTGGCATTTGCAACAGGATGGACACCATGTATTGGCCCAATTCTGGGCAGCATACTTACTTTAGCTGCAGCAACACCAGGGCAAGCATTTACACTTTTACTTACATATTCACTAGGATTAGGAATTCCATTTATTTTGATGGGATTATTTTTTTCCAGATTTACAAGATTGATTAAATCAATGAGCAAACATTTGAAATACTATTCAGTAATCATGGGATCGTTTATCATATTGATGGGAATTCTAGTATATACAAACCAGTTAGCAACCATAGCAAGTTTTCCACTCTTGAATAATCTATTACTGCCAGGTTAGAAAATGAGAACAGAACTAAAAACCGCACTCATGATGGGAATCGTACTGGCAATAGTTATTGGAAGTGCTAGTACGTATTTTTCTTCATTAGAGCAATCCATTACATCAGGCAATCAAGAAAACGCCCAAACACAGACATCTGACAAAGATATTGTCTCATCAATTGATAAAAGTAGATTCAAAAAGGCACCAGATTTAGTAGGAATTTCTGGTTACATCAACACTACACCAGAAGATCTCAAACTCAAAATGAAAGACAGCGTAATACTATACGATATCTGGACATACAGCTGCATAAACTGCATCAGAACACTTCCTTACATTACCGCATGGAACGAAAAATACTCTGATCAAGGGTTATTGATAATTGGGATACACTCTCCAGAATTTGAATTTGAAAAAGACATTAACAATGTCAAGATGGCAGTACAGCAATATGGAATAACATATCCAGTCGTACTTGATAATGATATGAAAACTTGGAAGGCATTTGAAAATAGATATTGGCCTAGAAAATACATTGCCGATTCTGAAGGATACATAAGATATGATCATATTGGGGAAGGAGATTATGACAAAACGGAAAAGATGATTCAACAGCTTTTAGAAGAACGCAATAAACTCCTTGGTTTGAAAATTACAACAGAACAACCTTTAGTGAATTTGCAAGTACATCAATTTTCTCCAGAACAGACTCCCGAGATTTACTTCGGATATAACTTTGCAATTGGAAGAAATCAACTTGGAAATTCAGAAGGTTTCAAACCAGAAAACATAGTGAGTTATTCATTGCCAACGAAATTTGAAAAAGATCATTTCTATCTGGAAGGGCAATGGAAAAACTTTGAAGACAGGATGAGACTTGAATCAGAAAATGGAAAGATTGTGCTAACATATTTTGCAAAATCTGTCAACATTGTTGCTGCAAATGAATCCAATCTTCAGGTCATACTTGATGGAAACCCAGTTACGCCAGAAAGTGCAGGATATGATGTTAAAGATGGAATACTACAAGTATCAGGAGATCGGTTGTATAATATAATATCAACAAAAGAAGCAAGTGCTCATACATTAACAATCGTAGCTCAACCAGGTTTTGATATTTACACATTCACTTTTGGCTAATCACATCTATGAATAATGTTTCTAAATTCGAATTTAGAAACATTACAAATGTAACTGCAGAGTAATGTAACTGCAGTTACATAATGAATTGGAACATGGGAGGTTAAAACATAGATTTTTGATTGCAACTAGGATACAAACTCATGACCTTTATTAGTAATTGGAATCAGCATAAAGAAAGTCTTTCACAAAAAGTAATCGACAAGGTAAAACCAGATGCACCATTAAAACCAAAAATAGATGAAGCACAGAAAAAACTTCAGCTGCAAGTAGTAAAACTTGATTCAATTACAAAAAAACTAAAAGAGAAAGATGAATTTATTTTCAAAAAAGTTGTAGAATCAGTACGAACTCACAATAAACAATATTCACAGGCATATGCAACGGAGCTTCATGAGATAAGAAAAATGAATAAAATGGTTACAAGTGCAAAATTAGCAATGGAACAAATCCAAATCCGACTAAACACCATATCCGAATTAGGTGATGTAGTAGTAACATTGAGTCCATGCATGTCAATCATAAAAGGATTAGGAGCTGGACTTGGAGGTCTCATGCCAGAGGCAAATGCATCAATGCAGGATTTGTCAAACATACTAGGCGACATAATGTCAGGCGCATCAGTAAATGGCCATGAAAATATTGCTATCGAGACAGGAAGTGCTGATACTACCACAATATTAGAAGAGGCGCAATCAGTTCTAGAGGGACAAATACGAAGTACAATTCCAGATTTACCAACAGATCTTCCTGCGCCAAAACGCACTGAAGCAACTATTTAGAATCCTCATTACTAATTTCTTGAAGAATCTTTTTTATTCTAGAGATGGTAGGATAACTATATCCACGTTTCCTATAATTGGCAATCATCATCTTCCAATTTTTCAATCTCCATTGTGCCTGTTCAGAAGTTATAGAGTGGACCTCGCGCCGAATTATGCTTTTTCGTCCAACTTTTAGCACACCTGCATCTTTTGCTGTCCATCGGTTTCTTGCAAAGTTAAGACCAGCAAGTATTTCTTCCAAAGGCATCTCACTAAAGTATTCCTGAAGTTTTTTTAGCTGAGCATCAGTCAGTTTTTGCTTGGTGGTTATGAGAATCTCAAACATGCCCACGTTTGTGTTGGTATTATTCACTATTTAATGTGAATTATGAAATTTTTGATCTGATTTTAGTAGGATATGTATGTACGATTCTAGCACAGACGTGATGTAATATGGAACAGATTTTTAATAATGATAACTGTTGGGTCGGCAGCTTTTTCGTAACCAACTGCCATCCCAGACGACCCAGCAGCTTTTTTTAAAACATGAGCGATTTTATGAGTTAGAAATCGTATAACATATTCCAGTACCACATACTGCATATCAGAGTAAGAAAATTGAATTTTGTGAGTTGATATATTATTCTGTTTTCTCTGAGTTTGTTTTTCCCCAGAAGAATTCTTTTCTCATAAAAGAATCAAGCTGGTCAAAGGCATCCATTGAAATTTGTTGATTTCTAAACATTTGTGACACTAGTAATAAGAAGCGTTGTTGAAATTCAACATCATGTTGATGGTATCGTTCTAGTTTATCGACTAGTTCAGTCAATTTGTCAAGTAGCGGTTTTACCTCATCAGATACGATCTTCTTTACTTCGCTACTGCTAGCAACCGTATCTTCGTATTGTTTTACCATGTTTATACGTATGAAATTTGCATATTTAAAGTCAAGAAATCATTTTTTATCAATAGGGCAACAGAATTTTAGCCACAATATGAGATGATAGGAGATTTGCTATATCTCTCATCATAAGTATGTGCATGAGACACATCTAGCCTGATATCTACTAGGGTCTTAAGAAATCAGATGAGATCAGATATACTCGTAGGAGGCATAATTATTTTGTTCATGGGCATTGGCGGATATTTATGGATGAAAGAATATGTGGTAGATTGTCAGAATGCCCCTGATACGATGCCATCTTTTTCATCTTACCTTGGCGAGATATGTGAACAACTTAAACTGGTTCAATCTGGAGTAATATTTAGTGCAGCAGCCGGATTTTGCATAATGATTTATGGGATTGCGGCAAGAAAACAAATACCAAAAACTAGCTAAACATAATTTAAGATATTCCTATTTAAGAAACATAAAACATAAACATTTGCAAGTTAATAGATATCATGTACATTTTTCAGTTAAATGTAAAACCACTAGATCTAGCTCTTAGAACCATAAAACTAAGACGGGGTTTTCAGACATAATCATAGAAAGAAGTGATAATACAGTACTAGTAATTAGAAAACACACAGAAACTAACAAAGATATGGTGAAACAAAGAAAATGGAATCTAAAGTAATAGCGTTACTTGAAAGTAGAAATCTTTTATTTTTGGCCACTATTATGAAAGATGGCTCTCCTCAGATTTCTCCAGTCTGGGCAGATTATGAAAATAATCACATCATGATAAATACTGCCGAAGGACGAATAAAACACAAAAATATACTTCGAGACCCACGGGTAGCTGTATCAATAGTTGATCAAAATAACCCATTGAATATGACTACAATTAGAGGCAAAGTTGTTGAGATAATTTCGGATTACGATTACAAACACGCTGACAAACTAACCAAAAAATACATGAACAAAGACAAATATCCATTTAGAAGAGAAGGTGAAAAACGAATAATATTCAAAATAAAACCAGAACGCGTTTTTGTCTTGCCAGAATTACCAACAAGCGCATAACATTACACAGTATTTCTAAATTCGAATTTAGAAACATCTTATTTTGATATTGGACAATCAAACTAAAACAGCATTATTTTCATATTCCATAATCTGAAATTTGAAAGATTATTTGGGATCACATTTGTGTTCACAATATTAGACAGGATAGATCTAATACAGATCGCTACAGTAGGATACATGCAGGAGGTCCGTATTGGCTAGAACACGACGCGCTAACAGGTATTGCGTCGATTGTGGTGGAAGATTAGTCTATTACCCACGCCTTTCTAATCCAAAAGCTCCGAATGAACACAGGGTTTTGGTCTATGCATGTCCCGACTGCACTAAAGACTTTGATAAACCAAAGATGTTTTCCATCAGACGAAACGTAGTTGAAGAACCAATAGAAACCGTAGAAATAGAGATAGTACAAGCCAGGGAAAAGATTCCTTCGTAAAAGCTAAACCCCCTTTAATTTATGTCAGTTTAGGCATGCATTGATTTTTTCAAAAATTGCATTTTTAGTGGGGGGTTTAACATTTGTGCGTACATATGCGAGCCAAGGGTCAAAACACCCCCATTGCCCACCAAAAGATTGCCTAACTTTTTCTGATACGAACAAGAGCTAAACCCCAGTAAAATTTTCAATTAGTCAAAATTCTAGATAAAAAATGATTATTTCCATTTTTGATTTTTGCGCCATTCTAGTTTTTGTAGTCGATACTTGTAATCTCTTAGGAAATCCTGTGTGAATTTTTTGCCATATTTTTTATGCATGAATAGCATGAGATCATTCCAGCTTAGAGTAGCCATATGTGCTAAAATTTTCTTGTCTGGTGGCGGGATCTTACGTTGCATTTCATAATATCTAAACAAACTACCTGTAAGCCTTTGGTTTGATTGTCCAATATCAAAATAAGATGTTTCTAAATTCGAATTTAGAAATATTAGGCGCCGCCCGTCAGACTTGAACTGACGACCAGCTGATTAACAGTCAGCTGCTCTACCACGCTGAGCTAGGGCGGCAATAGGCTTGTTCCTAGATTATTCGGATTTAATTCTTTACTTATTTCTCGATACCGGGGTGCTTTTCAAAAAGATATAATCCGTCAAGAAAAACGCGGTGATCTTTATTTTTGACTTTGGTGTTTTGTTGGAGGCTGGCAGCAGTTTGTGATACATCTGCTAGTACTGGACCTGTCAGTATGACATCATCACCTTTTACAACAATCTTGGTTGTACCTCGTATCTTTGAAACTCTTGGTGCACGTTCACCTTGGAAGTTTTCAACTAAAATATTGTCATCCTTTACTTTAACAGTGATTGGAAAGTGCGCATATACAATTTTCATCTTAAAGGTATAGCCATTTTGGACGCCCTCCATCAAACTTTTGATTATGGATTGCACAGTATTGAATATCGCATAATCTTTTTTTCTGATTCCAGTCGATTTTATGATAACATTTTTTCCATCTGCCTGTAATTCAACTGGAATCTTTTTGAAATCTTTTCTTGTTTTCCCTAAAGGACCCTCTACATGAAGCATTCTTTTTACTAGTGAAACCTTTACTTTTTCAGGCACCGGTAATGAAACTTCGTGAAATTCTAGTTTAGTAGACATAGCCTATCAGCATTCCTCCTAATCCTTTCTTTACTGCCTCATGGTGTGACATTACGCCATGATTTGTAGTTACAAGTAACATTCCTCTAGAATATGATGGAAGGTACGTCTGCTCCCAGTTTACATAGTCTCCTTTTTTGACTTTGAATCGTGGTGTGATTGCCCCACATTTTGTAATTTTAGCTAAAAGTTGAATTTTGAACTTGCCGCCTTTCTTGTCGTCAATATGCTCAAATTCTCCAATATAATTATGGTTTTGAAGTGTTTTTAGTACTTCCATAGCAAGCTTTGATACTGGCAATACAACACATTCGCTCTTTCTTCTAGATTCAGTATTGAATAGTGTTACAAACAAGTTTGAGAGGATATTATTAGATGGCATTTTTTATTACCTAAACTTCCTGAATCCTAGATATACTGCCACTTCTCTAAAACAACGTCGGCACAAATCCAAATCATATTTTTGAATTACTGCATTATAGTCCCCGCACCTCTTACACCACCTAGAACCTTTACCGAATTTGTGCTCTGTTCTTCCAGTGACTTTGTAATCTCGATTCTTCATGTTACACTACCTGTATTCCAAACTCTTTGGTTAGAAATTCCTTTGCTTCTTCTGGCGTAATCCTGTGATGACCTCCAACACTTGCCTTGTGTTTGCTTCTTACTCGTACATTAAATCCTGGTCTTTGTAGAGAAATAGAAATGTTTAATCCTAAAATTCCAACCGTTGGGTCATACTTGACTCCCGGAATATCAATATGCTCTTTTATTCCAAGCGAAAGATTGCCAAAATTGTCAAACGAAGAACCACTGATTTGATTACCTTTTGCAGCAAACAATCTTTTGATAAGATCAATTGCAGGTTGTCTGCGCAATGTCACTGCAACACCTATTGGTTCTCCCTTGTGTACACCCCAATCTCTTTGGGTAGCTTTGGCATTTCTTGGGTTTGGTTTTTGTCCTGCGATTTGTTGTAATGCACGTCTTGCTTGCTCTATTGGCTCACCTGATTTTCCAACTCCCATGTTTAGCACTACTTTGGCAACCGTGATTTTCTTCATTGGGTGTGCTAGTTTTTGCGACATGTTATCACTCTACCTGCACCACAGGCTTGTCTTTTCCTATGACCATAACTAGATCTACTGGAATTTCGATTTCTCTTTCACCAATATTAACTAGGGCTCGTTTTGGAAGCACGAAAGTACCATCCTTGATCTCATTTACCTTACCAATATGCCCTGCATTAATTCCGCTTGATACTATGACCTGACAACCTTTTTCCAGTTTTATTACATCAAGAATTTTTTGTTCTGGAATTTGCATTATGCAGGTATCCCCTATGTTTGCTTTAGTATCAGCAATTAAAGATCGTCCATCATGGAAGCCAAGTTGTGTTTGTCCGCCTTTTATGGTAGTTTTACTTGTGAGTTTAACGAGTTTTTTTGTTTTTTCTGATTCATTTATTTTAATTGGTTGTAAGATAAAGGCATTTTTTGGAACAAGTCTGTAAATGTCTGAGACTCCATCAAGCTCAACCACATCCATTAGGCCTATTCCATGATGTAACGATTTGCGTATAACACCATCAACTTTGACTTTACCTCCATAGATTGCAGATTTTGCTTCTCTTAATGTAGTAACTAGCTTTAGCGTATCTCTTAGAAATACAGCACTTGGAATTGAAAGATGCTTTGAATGACCGCCCGGTCTTACTGTAACAACAAATCGTGAATCCTTTCTTGTTATTCCCCAGAAGACTGGAGCCATTTGCCTTTTCAGTTTCTTACTTCCTGCTATACTGACCATTACTTATTCTCCTTTTTTGCAGGTTTTACGGCTTTTGTTTGTTTTCTTTTCTTTTCCTCAGATTTTAGAGTCTTTTCTTTTGGAGATTCTTTTTCGGCTTTTGGTTTTTCCTTTATTGCTTTTACTTTTTCTTGTGGTTTTGGCTTTTCTTTTGATTCCTCTTTTGGTTTTTCTGTAGGTGTTTTTGTTGCCTGTCCCGCTAATCTGTTTTGTCTCCACTTGTCATCAAGGTTCATGTCAGTTATCATTACATTTGATGTG
>DATIDL010000122.1:0-3508 GCA_035456305.1 Nitrosopumilaceae archaeon | reverse complement strand
GTGCTTGTATTTGATGCAAAGACTGTTTTTTTATCTGCAACCTTGTCTACCTCAGAATAAACTTTTTTCTTTAATTCCATAATCTCTGGAACTGCCTCTATCATCAAGTCGCAATCTTTGAGAGCTTCTGCAAGATCCACCTTTGTGGTTATTCTAGATAAAATTTTCTCGGCATCTTGTTGTGAAATTTTTTGTTTTGATACTAGCTTGTCCAGACTCCACTTTATTTTTTCCATGGCCTTGTCCAAAAATTGTTGCTCAATGTCTCTGAGCACTACATTATACCCTGACATGGCTGAAACTTGTGCAATTCCATGTCCCATTATTCCGGAGCCTAAAACTGTGATATTTTTTATGCTCAACAAGGATGATTGCTATAATCCCTTTTTAAATTATGAGTAATCTCTTTGAATTTTTGAAAACCAAGCAGCTATCTTCTTAAAACACCATGCCATAGGAAAGCCGATTTTGGACGTAGAAAAATTCACAGACGATGTTTATGCTATAGCACAAAAACTCTCGGAAGGAAAGGTGGCAGAGGTAAAATCAAAGATAAATTTTGTTCGTGAAAGATTGATAGAACTATACCAACAAAATCTGGTAAAAATAAACCACTCTGTACTTGAGATAATCTGTGCTGCTAATCTGATAGAGCAAAATTATACTGTGGATGTAGAAAAACACCTGTCTGACATTCTCGTGTGTGATGTTTTTGCAAGCAAAGGTGATGGCACCTTTATTATAGAAATTGAGACTGGATTTACTCCGCCTGATCACGCCTTGGACACCATTGATTACTATGTAGCCAGAATCGCAAGCAAGATTGCTAGATATAGTAAGTACTGCTCAAAATTTGCCCTCGCTACTCCTGTTGTTGGCATTTTGCCTATCCCAAAGCTATTCTTAAAACCTCCACGGGAAAGAACAGAAAAGGAAATTAAAAAAATTAAAACACTATGTGACAGATTTTACAAAAATCCTCCAATAGATTTAGAAGACATTGTCAATGCCAGACTGCATTCTATTTACTTGATAAACATTGACAAGGGGTTTGCAAAACAAGTCGACCCTTACGGATATCTTGAGCTAGTTGAAAAATTACAAGAAAAAAGTGAATTAGATCTCTGATTACTTTTCATCATCAATGGTTCCGCCTTGGCCATAGATTGCAGCCATTGTAAACGTGCTTGTAATGTGCGGAACACTTCGTACCTTTGCAATTGCAGAATCCACTTTTAGTGCATCGTCTGCTGCCACTTTGATAAATATGTCATATTTTCCCATTACTCCATTTACTTCTAACACTTCTGGAAGTGCTTTGAGTTTTGAAATTGACTCTTTCTCGTTTCCAGGTACACAAGTTGCCAGAATGTAAACTATCACTAGCTAAACTGAAATGATCTACTAATAAAAACCATGTCTTGATCTTATTTTCGTTGATACAAAAATAATGCCAATTATTCCAATGATTAGTACTAGTATAGCAATTGGGCCAAACTCTGGAATCACAGATGTACCAGTTATCTTTAATGTTCTGGCATCTGTTGGAATAAAGCAATTCAATATCCTAGCTGAATTTGTTTCTGTCTCAGAGCATTGCAGTATTTCTCCATCTACTTCTATGATTAATGATTCTGGCGCATCTATGACCTCTTTTGGAATCTCAAACTCTTGCATTATGGGTTCATTTGATGTTGATGTGACATCAAGTTCTATGGTTATGGAGTTGTCACTGGTTGAAACTACAGCGTTTTTGTATTTGATCAAACCCAATTCACCACCTCTCACTTTGATGGCACTCCCGTCCACTGGAATATTTTGTACTAATCCTACTGTTACTATGAATTGTAATTTAACGTGATGTGAATCATGTTTAACATCTATGGTGTATATTCCTGGTTTGGAGTTGTCGCTGAGAACAAAACTGTGTACAAAGATGCCACTTTGTAAATTCACTTGTCCTACGTTGTAGACGTTTTGTATTGGATTTCTAACTAGTATGGTGACAGGAATTACTTCATTGCCATTATCTGTGCCTGTTATGGTTACCCTTTCACTTGGCTTGTACGACTCTTTGTCAGTTGATGCAGATATTTCAGAATCGATTTGGGCTATGGAATTTACTGGAACGTATAAAATCAAAACCGTGGTGATAATTAGCAACTTTGATAACTTTGACATCCATTTCTGTTGAAATCATAGTGTATTTAAAAATTGTAGATTTATTATGTTGACCACGGTTATTTTGCTATGGACGAAAACCAAACATTAGAAGAACTAGTCAAAAGAACAATCGAAGGCGCAATCCAGTCAATACCTGCCCACCTTTATGAAGTAGAAGCAAGCAAGGACATTCTAAAAGTTGTAGATCAAAAAGAGTTTGTTTATGGTCTTGTGATGGGTATGGGTCTTGGTATGGCTACGGCAGCAGTTGCTACATTAAAACAAAAAATGCCAACGTCAGAAGATATGATGAGAATAAAGAATTTGGTATACAAAATGGTGCCTGACATAAGAGAAAACATCTTCAAATAAACTAAAAGTATGCATCAAGTCCTGTTTTTGCACTTGATGACTGCTTTTCTAAAACCTTTGACATTTTTTCACCCATGTTTTTTGCGGCATTTACTTTTCGTTTCCCAATCCAGTAATATGCTTCATCAGTAGTGTCTTTTGCAATTAGAACAATTAATTTTCCGTAATCTTTTCGTCCTGTACGACCTTTTCTCTGAACATATCTTATCGAGCTTGGAACATTGTCAAAAAACACAACAAGATTTACCTCAGAAATGTCTAGTCCTTCCTCTCCAACTCTGGTTGCAACAAGCACCTTGTATTCGCCTTCCCGAAATTTTTGTACTGTCTCTATCTGTTTTTTTTGCTTGAGACCAGCCTCGCCAGCTTTTCCAATCAAAAACCCTGCAGAGATTCCCATCTCAACAAGCTTTTGATAGATTATTTCTACGGAATCTCGATAGCTTGTAAATACAAGTGATTTGCCAGTTGCTGCCTGCAAAATCTCTTTCAGTTTGATTATTTTTGAATGCTCAATGCCTTTAGCTTGAGCTGCTTTTGCCAGTCTGATTGCTTTGGAAAAGTTGAGATCGTTTTCAAAAAGATCCCTTATTCCTACTCCTTTCTTTTCTTGTGTTCGTTCACAAAATCTAAGAAATGATGTAACACCATGTGACTCTAATGCGTTTAGCGCATGAGTTATTCTAATTGCAGTAAAAAGTGGTTTTGCGGCTCTTCTGTTTTGTCTTATCACAAATTCTCTGACTCTCAAAAGCTGTGATAATGAATTATTATCTGATAAACTGAGTCCGCATCTTCGTAATTCCTGATATCTTGCACCAAGTGCAGTCTCTACCAGTGTCTGAATCTCTTTCATTTCCGGTGGAAGCTCAACTGTAACCCACTGCGTATCGGTTTGTTGTACGTATGGTTTCACATCCGGACTGTCTTCTGTCCTTTGTGCAATGCTGGTGATTTTCAGAGTATCAAGTAT
>DATIDL010000121.1:0-2973 GCA_035456305.1 Nitrosopumilaceae archaeon | reverse complement strand
CATTATAATTCCAATACATACAAGCGACCATAGAAAATTTACTTCCCCCTTGAAAAACAATGTAACTCCTATCAGTGCAGGACATAGAACAATTGCATCAAGTATAGGATAGCTTGCTGCTAACGCAATTTCAAATTCATTTGCTTCTGAATTGGCATTATATACGGTATAAAAAGTCGGAATCAAGAATGCGATTGATATTACTAATGCGGAGATTACAAGTTTTTTTGAAATCGCTTTTCTTAACGGGTACACGTACAGTATTGAAAACATAATCAAGAGAGGATAGCCACCTATGTAGAAATAATCTGCTATAGATGGCCAAGGATCTATCAAGTACACAATTTCATAAATCATCCATATCTGTTCAGCAATAAACCAAGTGGCAGCAAAAACTGCAAATATAATCCAAGCTTTTCCATGTGCACCAAGTGTACGAAATCTTGTTGCAATAATTATTGATAGAATTACAAGTGCAGCTGGTACTGGTATGTAGATCAGATTTGCAACGAGTGTTCGAGTATCTTCGGAAACAAAGTTTACAGCTAGTAATATAATGCCTATAGATAGCAGTGAAAAAACCAGAAATCTGTTGTCTTGTATCTTTTCTAAACTAGTTTGCATTTTTACTCACTAATTATTTTTATAAAATCTTCGATTTGTTTTCGATTGGAGAATTCTGTTAAATGTTTTGTAATTGAATCAATTATGGTTTTATAGCAATTCCCGTATAGATCTTTAAGTATTTTGTTCAGATACTCTGGGTGATCACCACAATCTGGTAGATAGCATTTGTAACTTTTATAGAGGCGACCTATTACAGCTTCATGGACTGGCCGTCCCATGTCCAATAGACCTTGCTCTATTGCAAGAGAGAGTATTGCTTTTTTTATTTGGGCATCAGTAACGTCCATGCCGATAATCTATAGAGCCTGCTTAAAAAGAGCAAGATGGTAGTAGATAATACAAAAGTAAAATACTATTCACAACTTAATATGTACAATCATAAACAGACAAAAAATTGCCATATCTTTATTTAAACGAAAAAATTAGTTTATCAGTTGATCAATCTTGCAATCTTGATTTCTGGGAGAGGTAGCAATATGAAAGCAATTTTAAAAGCAATTAGAAAAGACAACATTCCAATAAATCCGGTAATAGTAATTTCGAACAAAGCCGATGCAGGTGGCCTTCAAATTGCAAAAAAACTCAGAGTCAAAACAGAAGTAATTGAAAGTCGAGGAATAAAGGGTGGAAGTTGGGAATATGATAAAAAAATTGTATCAGTTTTAGAAAAAAACAATATAACACCAAAAAATAGTCTGATATGCCTTGCGGGTTTTATGCGCATAATGAGCCCAGAGTTTATCAGACATTTCAAGGGTAGAATCATGAACATACATCCTGCAATTTTACCCTCTTTTCCAGGCTTACATTCACAGAAGCAGGCAATTGAATATGGCGTCAAATACTCTGGCTGTACAGTTCACTTTGTAGACGAAGGAATAGATACTGGACCAATCATCATGCAAGCAGTAATCAAAATAAAAAAGGATGACACGGAAGAAACTCTTTCAAAGAGAATTCTTGCAAAAGAGCACAAAATTTATTGTGAGGCAGTCAGACTTTTTGCAGAAGGAAAAATAAAGATAATTGGTAGAAAGACGGTAATTTCTTAGGAATCAGGACCACTAAAAAAATACAACACTACAAGTTCATTTTTGTTACCGTGGAATTTGTGTTCTATGTTTTTGCCAACAAAGTATGCTTTTGCTTCGGATACAGGATAGTCTCTTCCGGCAATGCTAAGAAAACCATCTCCTCTTACAACATAATAAATCTCATCGCTGTCATGTGGAGTTTGATCATCTTCTTGACCAGGAGCTAATCTCAGTATTCCAGCAGCCAAGTTTTCCCTATTGATAAAAGTATGATAATATGAATTGCTTTTTGATATGTTTTTTATATACTCGTTTATGTCAAACTCAATTTTCAATGTATTATTAATTTGCATAATGCATTATTAATGACTACCTGAATGTATGTCACGACCACAAATTTTTATTTAATTCACCTTTGATCAAATTTACATATCTAGTACTGTTCAAAACATACCATAGTGCAATGATCAAAACACTCCAAAGATTAAATATCCAACATAGTACTCAAGCTTGTGACTGGACAAAAAATAGATGGGGTAGAGGTTGCAAATTCTGTTAAAGAAAGAGTCAAAAAAGCTGCTTCTATGTTGCAAACAGAAGGCATTACTCCATGTCTTGCAACGGTGTTAGTTGGCGAGAATCCAGCATCAGCTACCTATGTAAAAAATAAACAAAAGGCATGCACGGAAGTTGGAATAGTCACAAAGGATCACAAGCTGCCAGAATCATTCTCGCAGCAGGAGATGAATTCGCTCATAGATTTACTAAACAATGATGAAACGGTTCACGGTATTTTGGTTCAGCTTCCACTGCCAGACCAACTAGATGAATTTTCAACAATATCAAGGATTTCTCCAATAAAGGATGTGGATGGGTTGACTCCATATAGTTCAGGGCTCTTAGCTTCAGGAAAGGCAATACTAAAACCATGTACACCATCTGGAATCATGGAGATGTTTGATTACTATAACATAGATCTTGCAGGAAAACATGCAGTAATCATAAACCGAAGCAATCTAGTTGGAAAGCCGTTATACCATTTACTTCTTGAAAAAAATGCAACTGTCACTACATGCCATTCAAAGACAAAAAACCTCAAGGAACACTGCCAGAGAGCAGACATCATCATTACTGCGATAGGAGACAGATCCAAGTTTGTTCTTACTGCAGACATGATAAAAGAAGGCGCAGTAGTAATTGATGTTGGCATAAGCAGACAAAATGACAAAGTTGTTGGCGATACAGATTATACTGAAATTATCAAAAAAGCCGCATATGCCACACCAGTTCCAGGAGGCGTAGGACCAATGAC
>DATIDL010000120.1:0-3424 GCA_035456305.1 Nitrosopumilaceae archaeon | reverse complement strand
AAGGAGTCATAGTAAAAGAAATCCCATATGCATTTACAAACCGCCAGTCAGGTTCAAGTAAACTTGACATGTCTGTTGGATTGGACTATGCCAAAGCAGTATGGAAGCTTTACAGGTATGGAAGAAGTATCAGGGAAAAAGAAAAGCGAACCTCTGTGCATTTTCTATCAAAGGCTGGACGATTCTACACTGTTGGTGCAAGTGGATTGTTTGTCAACTATCTAACTGCTTTCGTATTTGGTACCTTATTGTCAAATCTTTGGTATTTGCATGCAAATATGGTAGGAATTATTTTTTCAATTACATCAAACTTTATCTTAAACAAGATATGGACTTTTGAGGACAAAGACTTTGGAGCAAAAAAAACCATAAAACAATATGGTTTGTTTTTGAGCTTTAGCGGAATTGGTGCAGTATTACAGCTTTTAATGGTGTATTATTTCATAGAATCTCATCACATGAGTTATGCAATAGCGTTACTTTTGGCAGTAGGAATTGCCTCAATTGGAAACTTTGTCTTAAACAAAAAATGGACTTTTAAGGAACGCATCTGGAGCTAGTCTAGTGCTCTTCCTATTTTCGAAGACATAAAAATTCCCACCCATCCTGAAATGAAAAGAACTAGTGACAGTCCAAATAGAAAATATAGTTCCCTTTTGCGATTTGCAACATCCAAGTTTAGAAAAATAAATACTCCCGCTCCAATTAATCCAAACCACAGTATTATGCGTCCCCATTTTTTCCAGTTTGCCAAGTAATAAGCGAGTTGTTTTGTATGATATAAAATTGATTATATCATGGCAGAGTGGTAAAATTTGCAAATGGATTCTAAAATAACAGAACAAGAAAAGATCGCACTTACTCCAGAATCTGGGTTTAATCTAGTAGGAATAGATCCATTTGAAGAACCTGGAAAAAAACTGTACCTGATAGAGCATTTTGAAAGATATCAAGAGGCATTAGAAGTAAAAAAATCAAGAAAAAATCCGGATGAATATTTGATACTATACCACGGTGCATAACAACACTTTTTACTGGTTCAAAATGGATTGAGACAGGCGTTTTCAATAATCTCAAAAAAATACATGCCAATAATAATAGGTGTGGCGGCAGCAATAATTGCAACAACAGCAGCATACGCATATGTAATTACAAATGGTCAAGGTGATCTTGCAAACAAAAATAATGATTTTGAATCCATAATCTTGGATCAAGATGCACAGACATATAGGATAAACACACAGTGTGAGATGATCTTTGCAATGACTGAAGGCCAGTATCCAGATGGGGAAAGTATGCCAAGAATCGAGATAACAAGTCTTTTAGAGAAGTATCCAGACGAGTTTAAAGAATGGAAGGCAATCTTGGAGGATCCTGTAAAAAGACAAGAATTTGCACAAGAGGTTCCAAGAGAATTCAACGAAGTGTTGATTCCTATCATGATGAAAGAGGCTTCGATAAATCCTGAACTAGAGCCAACTGCAATGCTACTAATCGATCCTCAAGCAAGCACAAAAATAAAACAGGCTTTTGACGAAAACAGTTGTCAAGAATTCTTTGATTCAAGACAAGTCAACCCATAACCTTACGTTCTAGATTTAATCATCAACGTACTTAGTTCCAATTCTAATTCATTATTACTTCAAATGTTTCTCTAAAAATGATACTGTTTTTTGCCAAGCATCTTTTGTAGCGTCTGGTGAGTGATTTGCTCCAGATGGATTTGCAAAGCCATGACCAACGTTATCATAGATGTAGATTTCATTTTCTATTCCAAGATCGTTTAGTGAGGATTCAAAATTGTTTATAGTTTCAACTGGAATGTTCATGTCTTGGCCTCCAAATATTCCCAAGACAGGCCAGCTAATCATTGAAAGTTTGTCTTTGTCCGTGACAAGTTGTCCGTAATAGATTATCGTTGCATCAAGGCTATTGCCACTCAATGCATAGTTTAGTGACTGGGTTCCACCAAAGCACCATCCAAGAATAGCCAATTTATCAACACCATATTGTTTTACAAGATGCTCTGCTGCAGAATTCAGATTAGTAATTCCTTTTTGAGTATCAAATGTTGTCAGAAGCTGTCTTGCACCATCTGGAGTTGTAGCTACTTGTCCTGCATACAAATCAGCTGCCAAGACAACATATCCGTGAGAGGCAAGATGTTGGGCCATCTCTTTGATGTTATCATTTACTCCCCACCATTCATGTATCAAAATCACTCCAGGAAAAGTGCCATATTCAGAAGGTCGTGCAAGAAAACCTGTTGAATTTTCATAGTACATTTCGGTTTGGGGTATGGTCTGGTATAGACCTGCCCCAAAGATTTCAGAATTTTTTGGTTCGTCTTTTGTATACGATGGTAGCACATGTATTGCCCAACCTATTTCTATTAATTTTACAACACTGGTTGGTTTGACACATGCTGGATTGCCATTATTTTTTTTCATGACAGGCTGTAGTCCTTCTGAACACAATATCTTGTCAATTGGAATTCCTGCTTTTGCCTGATCTCGTGGTGACAGGGTTTTATTTTCGGATATAGCTGTACTGGTTTGTATTTGTAAAGAAACCAATAATAAAAGAAAGACTAGGCCTAGTTTCCTTTTCATAAATTCAATTACGGCAATATCAGATTTAAACAGTATAGATCATCATTACTTAAAAATTAGATTTATTCAGAAATGACAATTAGATTTATTATCAATATATTGTCAACAAAATGAGATGAAAAAGGAATTTCATACTGGGATGGTGACAAGATCATCTGTAGTTCATGCATCACAACAAATGGCCTGGAAAACATTAAGCAATATTTCAAATTTGCCAAAATGGATTATTGGAATAAGAAAGTGCGTCATCACGTCAAAAAAGAAAAAAGGAATAGGCTCGATACGCCTCGTTACGTTTCAGGACGGGTCTTTGCTTGAAGAACAGATTGTAACTTGGAATCCGGGCCAATCTTTTTCTTACATGGCAACAGGTAAAACTCCACTTAGAGCATACTTTGCTACCTTGTCAATAAAACCTCTTGGGAAAAACTCGACAAAAATTACATGGTCTGGATACATTGGTACAAACAAGGTTACTAGACACTCATTCCAAAAGACGTTTTCAGAGTATGATGCGCTCTATAAGAACTCGATTTCAAGGCTAAAATCAATTATTGAAAGCAGATAGGAAATCACTTTATGTTCACAAGTTCGGCATGGATCACAAGACCGTCTTCATCTTTTGTTATGATTTCCACTTTGGTTGCAAGATCTTTTGATACATTGTTTCCTTCATCATCAAAGTAATGATATTCCGTATCGATCATATCGAGTATTGATCTGTCTTGATATTGAAAAACGTTTTAATTAAGCAAAAAGTGGCTGACAAAACAGATACTGAACCAAGTGATTGGATTGACTCAAGAAATAAC
>DATIDL010000119.1:0-4314 GCA_035456305.1 Nitrosopumilaceae archaeon | reverse complement strand
ATTGCAAAAAGGAAGTTATGTTTTTGATCTTGGCACGACCAAAATAACACTTGATAAAGAAGACTTTGTCATTGACTTTGCAGAAAAAACAGAATATGCAATGGCAAAACATGAATCCTTGATAGTTTTCATCTCCACTGCAAGAAATCGAGACATGATGGCACGCGGTCTGGTAAGAGATGTTGCAAGAAGACTCCAGTCATTAAGAAAAGAACGCGGGTACAACCCCACAGACATTCTTGATGCAGCCTATATTTTAGACCTTGATGAGGAGTCCCTTGAGATGCTCAAAGAGAAGCATGGGGAGCTTGCCTTCCTAGTGAGGGTAAAAAAAGTGGAATTTTCAGATAAGGCCAAAGCATACAAAGATGATGATATTGACGGTCAAAAAATACGTATTTCAGTAGAGTGATTGGTAAGCTTTTCACAATTCGACTTGATTAAATAATTATATCATGGTTTAATGACATGACAAAGCAGGCAACCCTTGACGGATGGGTATTGCATCACTTTACAGAATTATTAAAAAAGGGATCACTTAATGTTGCAAAGATTGGAACGCCAATTGTACTATATCGAAATACGATAGAAGAAGATGAAGACTCTCATGAAGAAACAGTCTGCACTTTGACAGAAGGGTATGTGATTGTGCAAGTAATCACATCTGGCGGAATCATAGTTCCAAGCATTCAACAACAGTTTGTTTTCACGCTGGATCAATTCCCAGAGTGGCTAATGCGAAAAAGCAGGGATCTATTGTTGCAATGTGTAGACTATCTTGAAGAGCAGCTAAAGTAACCAACAGATTATAAAGACCTTAAAAATCCAAAGTTTCCATGCGGTTATTAGAGTATCAAGCAAAAAGTTTGTTTGCAGAATATGGCATACGAATTCCAAAAGGATTAACATCAACTAACATTGAACAAGGAAGAAAGGATGCCAAGGCGATTGGTTTTCCTTTTGTGATAAAAGCGCAGATGGCAGTAGGCGGAAGAGGCAAAGCTGGTGCAATACAAAAGTGTCACAATGCTGACGAATTTGAGCTAAAGTATCCTGAAATTATGCAAAAAGTTGTCAAGGGCGAAAAGACCAAGGCAATTTTGCTAGAGCAGATGCAAGAATACAAAAAAGAAATTTACCTTTCCATATTTTTGAACAGAGGCAAGCGTTGTTACACCATAATTGCCTCAGCTGAGGGAGGCGTTGAAATTGAGTCTGTCAAAAACCAGATCATTCGTGAGGTAGGACTGGGTAACGTGGACAAAAACACTGCCGAGGAAGTGGCAAAAGCAATGGGCCTAAAAGACAACACAGTAGGCGAATTTGTAAATCTAGTACAAAAATTATCAAAGATGACAATAGAAAAAGAAGCAGAGCTTGCAGAAATCAATCCAGTTGCAGTATTAAACGACGGCACACTTTTGGCACTTGATGGCAAGGTGATAATTGATGATAATGCAATGTTTAGACATGATGAGCTTAGAAAGTTTCAGGAGGTTTCGGAGCTTGAAGAGCGTGCAGAAAAAAGCGGATTTTCATTAGTTGAGCTTGATGGCAACATTGCAGTAGTAGGAAATGGGGCAGGACTAGTCATGTCGTCACTTGACATGCTATCAGATAATGGTGGCAAACCAGCTTGTTTTTTGGATGTTGGAGGCGGTGCGACAACTGAAACAGTCTATGAGGCACTCACCTTGATCAGCAAAATGAAAAAAGTAAAAGGAATTTTGGTAAACTTGTATGGCGGAATAGTAAAGACAACAACTGTGGCTACAGCTTTTCTCAAAGCGTATGAAGATAAAATAATTGACATACCAGTCTTTGCAAGAATGTCAGGTGCTGAAGCTGACAAATCAAAAGAATTGTTAAAGGGTTCTCGTACCAAGTTGTTTGATACGGTCGAAGAGGCAATTAATGCTGCAGTAATTGGAGTGAACAAGATTGGTTGATCTTTTTGAAATATTAATTGGAAAAGAAGGAGAATCAGATTACAAGAAAAAGCCAGTAATTGTGCAAGGCATAACTGGCAAGTTTGGCTCTTTTCACACACAACAAATGTTAGCATATGGTACCAACATTGTCGCAGGAGTGACACCGGGAAAAGGCGGTCAGAAATTTGAAAATACTCCAATTTATGAGACAGTAAAAGAAGCGGTTTCTGCAACAGGTGCAAAAATTTCCATAATCTTTGTTCCTGCCAAGTTTTTCAGAAATGCCGCAGTTGAGGCACTAGAAGCTGGAATCAAGCTGCTAATAGCAATACCAGAACATGTGCCAGTAAGAGATGCCATGACAGTACTTGATCTTGCCAAGAAAAAAGACGCCATAATGATTGGACCAAACACACCTGGAATCATAATTCCTGGAATAATCAAGATTGGAATCATGCCTGCTTCGCCGTTTAAACAAGGAAGAATCGCTGTTCTTTCAAGAAGTGGCACTTTGATGTATGAAGTGTCATACAATCTTTCAGCTGCAAGCTTTGGCCAAAGCATATCGCTTGGAATCGGTGGCGATCCGATAAACGGAACCACAGTAATTGAAGCCTTTGACATGATTAGAAAAATGTCAAACATTGACGGTGTTGTGGTAGTTGGGGAAATTGGTGGGGATGCAGAGGAATTGCTTGCACAGCATATCATTGATACAAAATTCGATAAACCAGTTGTTGCATATATTGCAGGACGAGCTGCGCCAAAAGAAAAGAGAATGGGGCATGCTGGTGCAATAATTTATGGAACGTATGGCTCTGCAGAGTCCAAAGTTTCCATGTATGCAAAAGCAAACGTTCCGGTAGCAAAAAGACCAGCCGAAGTGCCAATGCTTTTAGCAGGAAAGCTTGGTGGCAAAAAGGGTTAGAATATAATAGAGTGAGCCAAGAGAGATATAGAATGCCAATTACCGACCCGCTGAAAAAACAGATTGCACAAAAGGCCAGGCTGCACTTTAAGGTCTGTTTTGCATGCGGTGCAAAAAACCCAATGGGCGCAACAAGATGCCGAAAATGCCGTGGTGCTTATCTTAGACTAAAGAACAGAACGCTAGGCATCAAAAAGTAGTTCATAGAAAATATCTCACATCAAGAAGCATCAGCAAGTTTCTGATTCCTCTCATGTCGTTGCATTGCAGTGCATTCTTACTATTTTATCTATTAGACTAGTCATATACTCCAAATCATGGAGGAATTAATTCTGCCAAAATTCTCGTGGAAAAAAACATTTGATCACACCCAAGGTCACACAAAAAACGAGTGGGGAGTTAGCTATGAAGAAGAAAAAGCGTAAAATAAGATTCGTTGAAGCCTATACGGTATTAATTGAATCATCGAAAACAAAACCATCAGGTCTTGTTCTTTCGCATTATTATTGATCTTAATGGACAAAAAATGACATAATCAAATGGATCGGAAGGGACGATCTCCGTTTAAAGTTATTTTTTGGGATCCATTCGGTGCCTATTTTAGTTACGTGACATGTAGATTTAGAGATTACTGATAAATTGTATTCATACTTTTTTAGTAACTTCTATAAAATATTGCGCATCTTTTCTACTGCAACAAATATAATAAAATCTAATTCCCTATGTGTTTTAAAAGAAATTATGAAATTATTTCATTAAAAATTCTATCTAGTTGTGTGCGACTAATAATAATAGTCTAACACTACATAATATAGTGTTATATAGCATTATGAGGAAGAATAGACACGAATACTGGGTATGGTTTGATTTTGAATCGATGGTATCGGTTAGGTCACTCAGAAGAAGGAGAATATTTGGATTATGATGAATGAAGAGCTTTCTTACATTAAGAATTTTGAGGAGAGTATGGTTATGGAAAAAATTGTTAATTTGCATGACAAGATTCAAGCACTTGAATCAAGCCAACAAGAAATCACACTAAAGCTCAAAAGACAACGTAGGATGACTGGATATGCAATTGTTGCATGTTCCATATTGGTACTAGTCATGGCATCGTATATTCCATTTTTGTTAGAAGAAGCGAAAGGATCACCAATAAACACAGGTCGCTATGTTATCGAAAATCTCATAGGAGATACTACAGATACGTGGTTATCGTGGCAATTGATTCCCGGCAAAATATTGTCAGTAAATATTGTAAACCCTCAAATTGCGGATGAAGAAAAAATCCAGTCTATAAAAAATGCCATCTTGTCTGAAGAATCAATAGAAATTGACGATTCATTGTTACACAAAGGGCCAAAAGGCACCATGTCTACTTACTATGTTGGATGGCAAGGTGCATTAAAGAAAGTTTCTGAAAAAGACACCAAGTTCTACATCCCTACAACATTT
>DATIDL010000118.1:0-2128 GCA_035456305.1 Nitrosopumilaceae archaeon | reverse complement strand
CCAATCACCGCTCCATGAGATTATTTCAAAATCACCAAAGTTTTTTGATGAGATCCGGTAACCTTCAAGTTTTGCTTTAAATTCCTTTTTTTTCTCTACTGAATATGAATTCATCCATTCTACAGCTATAATGCCCATCCCATTTTCGACTCCGAAACTGTCGGCTCCACCCAATTGTGTAATTTCTTGTGATTAATAATTTTAAACTTTTAAGTTTGTTGAATAAAAACTCAATACAAGAGGGGAATCTACAAAGTTCTAAGTCTGTGTGCACTTGAGATTCTAACTAAATTTTGTCAAAAACGAATCATTTAAGTAAACTCAGGTGAATAAATTTGACATGTCAAGTGAAGTTAATATTCGAGAAAGTCCTAATCATTTCATAGTTCTGGATGCGATTGCAAGAGGAATGAATAATGTCGACAAGATTTCTGGCGTTTCTAAGTTAAATAAATCTGAAGTTGAAATAATAGTCAATGATCTTGTTTTTCAAAGATTAGTAATGATGAATGAGAAGAGAAGTTTCTTTGGTAGGAAAAAAAATGAATTGAAAATAACAGAAACCGGCATGAGTCTTCTTGGCAACAAGAAAAAGGAATTACAGGAGAAGGTTCAAGAAATGCAGCAGTATTACAATAATGGAGACAAATCACAGCTTGACTCGTTTATGGTTTCCAATAGATCATGGGTGCCGATGATGTTGTTTGCAGGGATAATGGATATTCTGTTTTTCACTTCCATGATGTCTTTATTGGGACTAGGGTTAAATCCTATGGAAAGTTCTTTAGCTCAAGATGGCGCAAATGCAGACAATAGTGGAAGTGCAGATAACACAAATGGGGCTAGTGATAGTAGTTCTGAAAGTTCCGGTTCAGATTCTCAAGATGTAGGAAGCGATGGTGGCGGTTTTGATGGTGGCGGTTTTGATGGTGGCGGTTTTGATTTTTAGATCTTTATTCAATCCAATGATGTACATACATAAAAAAAAGCAAGCGAGTACAATTCTGCTAAAACTCTCGATTACTGCGAAAGTGTAACAAATGGACTACTAAGATGTAATAGTAATCAAAAATCAAGTTCTACGACTGTTTCTTATCGTCAGTACTATTGAATGTCTTACCATACCTTAGAAGAGTTTCTACAATGAAATTTACATCGTCCTTGGTTCTAGCAAGGTGTGCGATCTTTATACAATCCCTAATGTCCTTTGATTTCATCTTGTGCCAAACTTGCTCAGCTATTTGATTTGCAATGTCCTTTGCGATGCCATCTCTCCCGAGCATATGAATTGAAACATCCAAAAAATTCTCAAACTTGTATTGTTTAAAATGCAGTACCATAAACCTAGACAGCAAAGGAGTAAGCAAGTGATTGGTCCCATTTGCAGTTGCAAAAACCCATGTCTTCAATTGAGTATTTCTAGTTTTCATAAATTTTGTTTCAGCTATTATTCCAGTTTCCATAAGACTAAGTAGAACAGTCTGATCTCTAATAGACATGTGTTCTATCTCATCAACAATCAAGAACCTGGGTCGCTTCTCAAACAAGTAGTCGACCATTCCAGATCTTGTGCTATGAGTACCTAGCGTAAAATAAGAACGTTCGAGTTTCATACAACCTAACATGAATAATGTTTTTGCTGACGCCGGCGGGCCAACAAGTAGAATATGTATTGGTCTTTGTGACTCAAAGGACAAGAAGAATAGTTTTTTTATATCTTCGTAACCGATTATGTTATCAAAAAGGTCATTTTGCAGATTAGGTCTAGTTGAATAATTGCTAATGTTATTTCTACCGGAAGTCATTTCTTTTTCAACAGACATTTCTGCATTAATTATTTGATTTGACTGATTATAGAGTTTCCTGCAAAATCATTGTGCCTAATTACTTTAATTTAGTAGACGAAATGTTAAGGATGTTACTGTTGAATTTTAAATGCGCGTTATGACATTACTCGATTGCTCTTGCCTATTAGTACCAGCCAATCTTCATCTTGAAACTTATGTAGACAAATAGCAGATATTTGACGAGCACATAAAATTTATTTTTGGTAAATTTTCTTAATCTCATCATACGATATCTGATAAACGACATATCTGCTAACTATTAGTACCTATTATTTATGGTT
>DATIDL010000117.1:0-2157 GCA_035456305.1 Nitrosopumilaceae archaeon | reverse complement strand
TATATCGGGATCTTATTCCGTAAAGGTGTGATAAGTAAGGCGAAGTTCTTTAATTGAAATAAACTTCCATCATAGTTGACTTTCTTTCCTGATGTTACAAGCCTGATTATATCCACATATTCACGCATTCTCTGAACTGGTACATTAAATTCGACCCCATGCCATTCTTCCACTATGGGTTCGCTACTAGTGCCTAGTCCCAGTATCAATCTGCCATTTGAAATTGAATCTACCGTAACAGCACCCATTGCAATAAGAGCTGGAGTTCTTGAATAGATGTTGATTATAGAAGAACCAATTCTTGCGTTTCTGTCAATTTGAGACACTGCAGACAGCATCGAATATCCTTCCATCCCCCACGTTTCAGGAATCCAAATCGAATCATGTTCGTAATTTGACATTATTTTGGAGCATTCCAGAATTTCATTTACTGATAACAACGAACCTAAACTATATCCAAGTTTCATTTCTTGCTATTTTTCCCATCTAAGAAATTGGCATATTTTCTTGATTTGATATTTTTTGTACACTCCTCAATGTCTTTGTGTGAGTCTATAGAATACCAAAACACATCATGGTATCTTATTGCAAAAAGATGACCTTTTGTAGCAAATGTGGAAAATGTTGAATCTTCAATATTGCCTTTTTTTGGCAAATATTTTATGATTTCTTTAGAAAGCCAATATACTCCAGCATTCATCCACTGTCCTGTAACATGAGATTTTTCCTGAAATTGTCTGATCTCGTCTCCGACCACATCTACCACACCAAACATAGTTCGCAACGGAATTACTGCAATGGAATTTGGCTTGGATTGTAATAATTTTGGATTAAGGTCAGTAATCACATCGCCATTAATTACAAAGAAATTCTCATCATCTATAAATCGACTAGCGTTTTTTATTGCACCACCAGTACCCAATGGAGTCTTTTCTACAGAATGTTCTATGTTTACGCCAAGGTTTCTTGAATTAAAATAATTTTCTATCTGTGAATTTTTGTACCCTGAACATATCACAAAATTTTTCATTCCAAATTTTTTAAAATATCTGATTTGCCATTCTATGATTGGAATGTTATTAATTGGGACAAGAGGTTTTGGTACATAATCAGTAATGGGTTTGAGCCTTTTGCCCATTCCACCTGCTAAAATAATTGCTTTCACGCATAAAATCCAAGTTTTTTGCAATAAAAAGGTTCATCCAAAAAGTTGTACAGACGCAACGCCAAAGTAATAACCTGCAAGTGATAAAGATATGCACCATACACATGAACCAGCATATGTAAAAATGAGAAACTTGGTGATTTTCATCTTAAGGACTCCTGCTGGAATTGAGACCAATTCTCTAATGCCAGGCACCATCCTTCCAAAGAAAACTACCTTTTCACCATGTTTTGTAAACCAAACATCAACTCTATTTAGATGAGATTCTGTAACTCGCACATATCGTAAATATTTGACAAGCGCAATTCTTCCTACTTTTAGCGCTAAAAAATAAATTCCAAGCGCACCAACAGTTGATCCTGCAGCCCCTGCCAACCCTAGTCCTATAACGTGCACAAATTGCATTTGATTTTGAGAAACAATGTATCCTGCCAATGGAAATATGACTTCACTTGGAATTGGTGGGAAAATGGTTTCCAACAAGGCTGCTACAAATATTCCACCATAAAGATAATCAGATACTAAAGAAATTGCCCATTCTACAAATGTTTCTATGCTCATATTCTCATTTGGTTTCTGTCATATAGTAGTGTAATTCGGTATAACATTCTACACAAAACTCTTGATCATTTGTATGATCACAAGAATGAGTGTTTTTTACCTCTTGACCACATTTAGTACAAATAGGCATTTATTTTCTAATCTTTATCATACCAAGAGCTATTTGAAATGCGCCTACTGCAAATAATGCTCCAGCTTCCGCCATCGCATTTCTTGCATTTTCGACTTCAGCTGATGGAGATATTGTTAGAAAAGCTGCACCTCCAATCAATATTAAAATTCCTGACACAATTAGCATTATTGCCAAAATTTTTGACTGTTCTTTACTTGATATGAAAAATCCAATGATTGGCAAAATCATTGCAGGTCCTCCAAGTCCAATTCCTCTTATTTTATGATCAAGTGGAATGAATCCATGATCGGATCCTTTT
>DATIDL010000116.1:0-5041 GCA_035456305.1 Nitrosopumilaceae archaeon | reverse complement strand
ACAATCATACGATGACATTCGAATCCTGTATCATGTATCTGAACTATGATTGTGTCAAGATGCGTCAAGTGGCGTCAACCCAAAATATGCATAGATTTTTTAGAATCTAATCCCGCATTTTCACAATGATATAGTCAAATGTATGATATGAAATACTCACTACAGTCTTATAGGCTATATGGGAATACAAGAATTATACAAATTTTCTAATTTTTGATTAGTCATTAATGTAATAATAGAAACCGTGCAAAACATTTTAAAGCAAAATAAGCGAATAGTTGGTTACATGTGAGATGTGTGCAATACTTGAGATATCATCTAAGATAGTAAAACGAGAATTTAGAGCTAATATTGAAGTTCTTAGTCGTATTGCAACTGCATTTTCACAAAACTCTTCTATGAAAAAAACACACTTACATCTTGCCACTAGAATAAGCTGGACTTCATTTATGAGATATTTGGAATGGTTACAATCCAAAAATTATATGATCTCTAAAATGGATGGCAAAGAAGAGAAATATGAACTTACAGAAACTGGAAGAGAAATGTTTGGTATGCTCTTACAATTCCATGATCATGTTAGATTCGCTGAACAGTAATTTTTATTCTATCTTAGCAAAATTAATTTTGTAAAATAAAACAAAAATTCATTTATTTGGTTTCATATGGAAATTTTTTGTTACAAATTTTTATTCTTTTTATAAGTATTGCTCACTTCAGGTAGGTACTGCAAGTGAGGGAATCTTATTAGTAATTACCAAAATTGGGAATGTAATGACTAGTATAACGCAAATTGGAACTATCCTAGCAATTACAGCAATGATTGCATCGTCCCAAGCAATGCTTATGGGAAGTGCAATGGCGACGGTAGTTCCAAGTGAGGTAAACGAAGCGGCACAGGCAGGAGACGAATTTATCATCAACAAAGAAGTTACTACTCCAACTATTCCGCCAAAACTTGATCTCTTATTCCTAGAAGATGAGAGTGGAAGTTTCATTGACGACATTGCAACAATACAAGGAGCAGCAGTTGATTGTTCTGATGGTCTTGCTGCAGAGATCTGGGACGGAATCAGTGCGGCAGGTGTAGATGATCTAAATGCCGGAGTTGCAGGTTTTGTTGACTTTGCCATATTTCCATATGGTGCAGCAGGTGATCATGTATACAGATTGGTGCAAGACATGACTGCTGACAGAACCACATGGCTAAATGGAATATGTGGCTTGAGCACAAAAAATGGTGTTGATTTTCCAGAGGCCCAACTACCAGCATTGCACACGGCTGCAGTTGGAACCGCATGGGATAGCAATAACGACGGTGACACCATTGATCCTGAAGACACCCCCGCAGGCTCAGATCCAACATGGAGAGCAGACACTGATGTTACAAGAGTCGTAGTCTTGGTAACAGATGCAGATTTTCATGATTCTGCAGTGGAACCAGCATATCCTGGAACATCATTTGCAGATACAGTATCTGCATTAAACGGTGAAGGAATCCATGTTATTGTATTGACTGCTGGTGCAGTGGTAGTATATGATCCACTAGCTGATGCAACTGGCGGAAGTGTCAAACCAATATCTTCAGACAGCTCTGACATTGTAAGTGCTATTATAGATGCACTTGAAGAGCTAGAAACTGATGTCTGGTTTGAAATAGATCCAGCTTCATGCGCACCGGAACTTGATGTTAGTTTGGTCCCAGAAGTTCACCTTGGCATCCCAGGAGATACCACAGTGGCCTTTACAGAAACCATCACGATACCTGATGGAACCATCGGCGGAGAATATCTATGTGAAGTAGACTTCTTTGCAAATACATTTGGTCCTGATGGAGACGGCGTCAATATTGGAACTGAAACAATCTTAATTGATGTGAACAATCCGCCTGACTGTGATGACGCAGCTGCAAGCATAGCATCACTTTGGCCACCAAATCACCAAATGCATGAGATCACAATTGAAGGAGTAACAGATCCTGATGGTGATGCAGTAACACTTACCATAAGCAGCATATTCCAAGATGAGCCAACAGATGGTCTTGGAGATGGTGATGTCTCACCAGATGCAAGTGGTGTTGGAACTGACACAGCCCAGATAAGAGCAGAACGATCCGGACTGGAAGATGGTCGTGTCTATCACGTTGCATTCAATGCTGATGATGGACAGGGTGGAATATGTAGCAGCACAGTTACCGTAGGAGTTCCTCATGACAAAAATGACGTACCAGTGGATGGTGGATCAATATATGATTCCACACTCCCCTAACTCTTTTTTTAAAATAATTAATTATACCAAATTTATGTCTCTTAGATGACATGTCAGTATATTATAAAAGAAAAAAATCAGAACGCCAGGTAAGGGATTCGAACCCCTGAGTGCAGAAGCACAACCGCTACCTTGTTTAGATCTCGAGGCGGTCGCCGTACCGCTTGGCTAACCTGGCAACTGCAATTTGATACTTTGATCAATAAATACACTAAGAATGAAAGTGATCAAATATATAATAAAGGATATAAAGTAGACTATTTATTACAAAGATCAGTGGAGACCCTAACTAAGAAAGTTGTCTCAATTGAATTTGAGGGCAAAAAATACGTACTTCCAGACGAATTAACTCTTGAAAGCTTTCTGTCAAGCTTGGGATTTGATGACAACGATCTTGTACTCATAAGACCTACTAAAGATGGTCTTTCACTGATGCTAAAATAGTGTAGGAATTGATAGTGGATAGTTTATTATTGATATCATACTTCTTAATATCGCACACAAGGTGACAAGTAAAAGATGCCAAAATTTCGAGTCTCCATAACAATTGACAGCAGGATAGCAAAAGAAATCGAAGATTATTACAGAGAAAAGGTCAAGACTGCAGCTGAAAAAGGAGAGGACATCCCTAAACTTTCAAACATTTATGAAGAAATAATAGAACGTGGATGGGAAGCAAAATCCGGTCTTCGCAAGAAATAGGAAAGCAAAAATCATCTAATCATTACAACATTTTATGGGCCTAGATCTAAAGCCTCTTGTAATTCGTGAAAAAACAAACCTTGAATCATTTGCATCTAAAGTGGTAGCAATAGATGCGTATAATGCAATTTACCAGTTTTTATCAATAATCCGTGGTCCTGAAGGATTACCTCTGGCTGATTCAAAAGGAAGAGTAACTAGTCACATCAGCGGATTGTTTTATAGGAACATAAATTTTCTTTCACTCGGAATCCAACCTGTTTATGTTTTTGATGGAAAACCTCCGTCACTAAAATCTGCAGAAATTGAACGTCGCAAGCAAATCAAAAAAGATGCTACAATAAAATTTGAAAAGGCCTTATCTGAAGGAAAATACGAGGATGCAAAAAAATATGCGCAACAGACGTCTTCCATGCGCGATGAAATGGTTGAAGACTCAAAACACCTGTTAAATCTATTTGGAATTCCATTTATCCAAGCGCCATCAGAAGGTGAGGCAACTGCTGCAAACCTCACTATAACAGGACAAGCATATGCGTCAGCGAGTCAGGATTTTGACTCTCTTCTTTTTGGTGCAAAAAAACTCGTGAGAAACTTTACAAACAGTGGTAGAAGAAAGCTTCCAAATAGAAATACCACGATAGAAATTGAACCTGAAATAATCGACTTGGAAAAAACCTTGACAGATCTTGGAATTTCACGTGAGCAACTTGTAGATATTGGAATTTTGATAGGCACTGACTTTAATCCTAATGGTTTTGAAAGAATTGGTCCAAAGACTGCACTCAAAGCAATAAAAGAATATAGCAAACTCGAAAATGTACCACAAATTCAAGAAAAACTAGAAGAAATAGATTACAAACAAATCAGACAGATATTTTTGGAGCCAAAGGTAGCATCAGTTTCAAAAATTGAATTTGGAGAAACTAATTTTCAAGGAATTATAAATTACTTGTCCTCTGAAAGAAACTTTTCACTTGATAGAATTGAAACTTCGCTAAATAGATTGAAAAAAGCAAAAGAGAAAAAAAGTCATACACTAGAACAGTGGTTTAGCTAACTGTTTTTCAGTTTTATTGCTACAATGTTTTTGATTTCGGCTGTAACTTTGTTTAAATCAGCAGTGTTTGGTATTACGACAACTAGGATGTTTTCTTTTATCATGCTAGAAATGGTAAGATGATCTCTAAATTCGTCAGTAGTCATTATCAAACCCCCTAACATCTTATCATATCCTACAACATCATAACGTAATGCCATTACTCCTGCAAGCTCAACCAAATCAGAAAGACTGACTATAGTTTTAGTTGGATCAGTTATGACATATTCCAAAATGTCTCCTTTTTTCTCAATAACCATTACAGCACAACTTGTTATGTTGCCTACTTCCAAAACTTTGTCCCTTACCTCTTTAATCTCCATGTATTCTATAGAGAAAATTTCCTAATAATAATGGAGCAGTGTAAAATCGTTAACAATTTTCAGCAATCTTGCATTATATCATGAGATAGTAAAGAAAAAAACTGTCTAGGCATGTCTAGTCTGCCGGTATTACTTTTTTGCGCTTTTCTTCTATTCTTTTCTCAGATTCTAGTCGTTCAAGCTTGTATTCTTTTAAGTCTACAAACTTGATTATCTGGCTTAGAACAGGATGAGCTTTCTTTATTGCTCTAAACATGTTCTGACCAACTTTTCTGTAATCTGGGTGTCCTTGTGGTACTGTTCTAAGCTCAATCAGGTGTGTTGCTTCGCGCAGATTTAATCGCATAAAGTATGGATAGTTGTAAGCAAAGTTTACAACATACTGAGCTTGCTCTGGCATCTTTGGTTTGATTAGATCAAAGACTTCTTTTGACTTATACATACAATCAAGATAATCTTTTTCTATTCCAAGATTATGAATTTCAGAAGAAATAGAAAATCCATGATTTGTTGTAAGCAGCTGCCTTTCTAAAGTAAGAACACGGTGTCTATGGAAATCACGAAACATTCCAAAGTTTGTCAGCAGATCAAAAGTGTATTCCGTCATTTCAAACGCCCTGGGAGGACGATGTCGTCTGTTTTCACGTAT
>DATIDL010000115.1:0-14807 GCA_035456305.1 Nitrosopumilaceae archaeon | reverse complement strand
GATTGTATATCATTTAACCATTGTAATGATGAGACGAATTTTCTTAGAATGCTAAGCAGCTATTTCTTGATCTGGTAGTTCCTCTAATGTGAAGACAAACCTGGATCCTTCAAACTCTGTCGTGCCTTCTCTCTCCCAGTTTACTTTATAGGATTTTGTCAAATGTCCACCTACGATGGATATGGTTTTTGGAACACTTTCGTATAGTTTTTCAACCTTTTCTTTATCGCGTGTCATTAAAAGTGACCTGCGTCGTTTCATAAGATATTTTATGGCTACATTTTTGTGCATGTGTCCCTCGGTTTCGATTTTTTCACTGCCCAAGTCGATAGTAAACTTTCGCTTGCCCATAAAACCATGTCATACAAAACTCTACTAAAGGATGCAGACCAACGGATGCCAAGTAAAAAGAGTAAAAATAATGACTATTTTTGTATGTACATTCAGATGGTTCTTATCTCACTTTTGCGATTCTAATATGGCCAGGCGATGAAGAAGAGTTAGAGACATGATTTAAGATGAATGCAAATTCAGTGACTCTGAGCACTGGCATAGATTTTTATTAAAACTTTTCACCATCTACAAAATTGGGTTTTGAAAAACGTGAAATAATTCTGATCGTCGGAATTTTATTTTTAATGATTGGAATGATGCCATTTATTCCTACAATCTATGCTGTTAGTATTGCAATTATCATTTATTTTGGCATTCGCATTTTTGTGGGCAGGAAAAAAAGTCAATTGCAAAAATCCATCGGCTCTGGTATATGTGCAGTCTGTGGTGAAAAAATAATTAAAAACCGCTGTCCCAACTGTGACAAAGCGGAATGAAACGATTCTCACTGTAGAATAAATCCTACGCACTGCTTATAATGCATAAAACCGGCTTTTACACATGTACGCACATGCATATTTGGCATTCACAACTAGCTCAACTTTTCCACAATCAACACCTAAAATTGCATTATTCGTGATGGAATGTTAACACAGGTAAGAGAATTGAAGTCACATCTAATGTTTGGATTTTTCGTAGTAATTTTGCTATTTGTACAAGCGTATCCGGCAATGGCCCAGTCTGGCGACCATGTGGTAATTAATGAAGTTGATATCAATCCCCCAGGCGATGATTCCAAGTCTGTGGCAGAATGGGTGGAGCTGTACAATCCGACAAATCAAACAATGGATGTCGGTGGATGGACAATTGGTGCAGCATCTGGTCTTAAGACCACCTACAAAGTACCTGTAGGTACGCAACTGAAAAGCGGTGGATTTTTAGCTTACACGTTTGGACCTTTATGGTTCCCAGATATTTCAGCTGCCGTTCAACTAAAAGACAAAAATGGAACGGTGATTGACCAAACTCCACTTCTTAGTGATATAGAAAACAACTTGAAATCATGGCAGAGAACAACTGATGGACTTGATACAGATTCTGCAAGTGACTGGATATTCAAAACATCAAACGCAGGATCATCAAACGGCAAGACTTCGTCAACTGCAACACAATCTTCTCTGACTATCACTGTGTTAACTGACAAGACCAACTACATTTTTGGCGAGCCAGTAAAGATAACTGGCCAGGTTTCAAAAAGAGTCAACGTACCAAATCAATCATACACTCCTGAAGAGATTAATATTGTAATTTCTGATTCATCTGGATTTAAAAGAAAAATAGTTATGTATCCTGATAGGCTATTGTCATTCAAATCTGAGTTTAAAACCGACAGGGTATTCAATATCCCAGAAGGTGGCTACAAAGTATCTGTGGAATATGCAGGTGCCACATCAGAGGCAGAATTTTCAATAGGAGAAAAGGCGTTTGTTGCACCTCAAAAAGATGCATCCGCTTTAATCACAATTAGTACAGACAAATTACAATATGTTCCAGGAGAACGAGCTACAATTAGTGCGGACACATCAAAAATTATTCCATTTGCTGGAATGCAATTCAAGGTATTTGATCCAAGTAACAAGCAAGTGTATGATGGAACCCTATACCCTGACACAAAAGGAAAGTTCTCAGTCCAAATTTTCATTAGTACAGTTAGACCAGTCTTTGGAATCTACAATGTAGTGGCAACATACGACAAGGCAACCACAAAAACAACATACGAATTGGTACAAGATATTAAAGAAGATAAGGCAATTTCACTAGTAACGGACAAAAGAGCATATGGACTAGGCGATACCGTAATAATTACAGGACGACTTAACACAGTCATATCTCCAACACTTGAGCTAGAAATAGTCCAACCATTTGTAAGCAAGAATGTTGCAAATACTTTTGTAATAAAAGATCTGCTTAGAACAAAAGACTTTGGTGGTGATGGCACATTCAGGTACGAGTTTAAGATTCCAAGCAATAATGAAAGATTAGGCGAATATAAAGTCAAAGTGAACGCTCAATCTCTTGATAGCACTGAAGTTTCTTTTAATGTGGTAGAAAACCCAGATGAATTCGTTGATGTGATCTCAGGACCGCTTTCTCTTACAACTGACAAACCAGTCTATGCAGTTGGTGACACGCTAGTTATCTCAGGTAGAGTGTCAGAGACGAAAGATCTTGGAAGGCAAAATGTCAAAATCTCAATTACTGACGACAGCGGAAAACCAATAATATCAAAAGGTGATCCAGGTGGCTCTGCTGGTAAAAACCAAGATGCTGTATATTCATTTACTGGAATTCCTGACAGTACAGGACAATTTGAGGTAAAAAGCAGTATATACAGAAACGTCTTCCAAAAGGGAACCTATCTTATCAAGGCAGTATATGGTGAAAACACTGTTTCCACATCATTTTCTGTAGTGGATTCAGTTGATCTTGGATCTGGCGTAAAAATAATCGCCAGTACGGACAAGGAAATATACGGAATAGGGGATCAAGTCCAACTAACAGGCAAAGTCTCTACATTTACTGCACAGACATCTTATCAAATAACTATAACAGATCCAAATGGAAAGCAAACTCGCAGCAGTGTTACTATAAACAACGGTCAGTTTTCTTGGGGCTGGACCATCCCAGACTACCTGCAAACATTTGGAATCTACAAGCTGACTGTGAGCTCTGATTCTGATAAAACAGACGTCTTCTTTAAGATCTCACAGAATCCAGAATCTGATACTATATTGCAACCACTTATGATAGAAACAGACAAGGCAGTCTATACAAGCGGCGATACAATTACAGTGTTTGGTCATGCAATAACCAAATCTTCTAGTACCACTTCAGGATCCATAGTAAATGTAAGACCTATAATTACAATAAAAACAGATGCCAACAAGGTAGTTTATACTTCAACTCCAGATCTGAACACCGGAGGACAATTCCAATCTTCGTTTAAGGTAGTTCCAGCAGTTTTCAAAACTGGAGAATACAAAGTGATTGCAAAATACTACAAGGAAACAGCTCAAACCGTTTTCAAAGTTGATGATACCTTTGGTAGTGGAGGAGATGTACCACTTGTTTTACTTTTGGAAACAGATAGGGATCAATATCTCCCTGGAGATACTGTAAAGATAACTGGAAAGACTAGTAAGATCGTTTCTGTCTTTGAAGTGGATGTCACAGTATCAAAAGGAGGAGAAGCCAAATCGCCAATCGCAATAAAGTTTGATCCAAGTGGTTCTTTCAACTATGATTATAAAATCCCACAAACAAACAGTCTTGGGATTTATACAGTAAAAGCTGATACCGACTTTGATACAGTTGTAGATAAATTTGAAGTGGTAAGTGAGCTACCGCAAGAAACTACTGAAGAACCTACAGGCGAAACTCCAATTTCTATCATTCCTACAAAAATCACTGACAAAGTAAACAGGATAACAGGCTCTAGCATTCCTGTACTAATTGAAGCAAAAGAAATGGAAGATCTAACTTACACTCCAAGACTCTTTGATGGGTTATTGCGTGTAAATCAGGGCGATGAATCTTCTGTAAACATAAAGCTAACCTTTGATGGAGTTTGTATAATAGGTCCTGATTCTGATTGTCAAGTTACAAAATCAACACGTGATGACAGTTCGTTATACCAAATAATAGAAATAGACGGTGAAAACCTTAAGGTAAGATACAGCGGCTCTGGCGCAAAACTTGAAAAGTTCACCATTCTTCCAGATGACTCAGACGGAATGATTCCTAGCGGGGACTGGAACGTGGAAATAATAAAAAACAAACAGATTTCTAGGTTCTACTACAAGATTTCATATACCTCACAATAGCTACACACACCATGCAAGTGCATGTGTTGATGTTCAAGCAAGATGATCCAAAAAAATGTACCGCTGCAAAGCTTGTCAAATTCAAGCTTGCAAAAAGTGTAAGAACCACTCCTCCAAACACGTTGCTTTTGAATCCTTTTGCAGAAAAAACTATTTTAAAAAATGATGCATCACAAGTTGATTCAATAACTGGAATTGATTGTTCATGGAACCTCGCTGAAAAAATGTTTAAAAAAAAATTTGTTGGCATTGTAAGAAAATTGCCCCCTCTTTTAGCAGGAAACCCAGTAAATTATTCAAAGATTGGCAAGCTTACTACAGTTGAGGCAATTGCAGGTGCCGCATTCATATTGGGATTTGATGATCTCGGACAACAACTACTTGACAAATTTAAGTGGGGTCACACTTTTTACGATCTGAATAGGGATCTTCTTCTGGATTATTCAAAGGCAAATTCCGAACAGGAAATTGATCTACTCGTAAATGAATACGGACTTTTAGGTTCGAGTCAATAGATATTTCTCCATGTTTAGAGTCCGGTCAACGAGTAGAGATTTATTCGACCATTTTTTCCACACGGATAGGTAATAATGTCTACTGAAAAGTCATCCTCTGGTCTAGTACGTAGCCTCTCACTAGTTGATATCACGATGGTAGGTATTGCAGCAATGATAGGTGGCGCCATCTTTATTCTGGTAGGACCTGGCATTCATGAAGCGGGATCAGCCTTAATGATCGCGTTCTTACTCAACGGAATAATCACATTCTTTACAGCACTGACGTATGCAGAGCTTGGGTCAGCACTGCCAGAAGCTGGAGGGGGATACAAGTGGATAAGGATGGGACTCCCAAGACCAAATGCGTTTATCAGTGGATGGATGGCGTGGTTTGCCCACATGATAGCAGGAAGTCTCTATGCTGTTGGTTTTGGTGCTTTTCTTGGTCATCTGTTAACCATGGTAGGAGTATCTGGTGCATTAGCTGGAATTGCACTTGATAAGATTATTGCTGTTATTGTAATTGTGCTTTTTACTTACATAAATGTCAAAGGAGTTTCAGATACGGGTAGAGTAGGAAACACAATCACCATCTCACAGCTTGTTATAATACTCGTACTTGTCGTAGCTGGTCTTTATGCTATGACATTTACAAATCCTGATTGGCCTTCAAACTTTAGAGATTTTTTCCCAAATGGCAGTATCGGATTGATAATTGCTATGGGACTGACATTCATAGCATTTGAGGGTTATGAAGTAATTGTTCAGACTGGTGAAGAAGTAAAAAACCCAAAAAAGAACATTCCAAAAGCAATTTTTATTTCATTAGGAGTGGTTGTGACTTTGTACATAGTTTTTACATTTGCTTTCATTGGTGGCCTAAATCCAGATGAGATTGGAAAAGAATCGTGGAAATTCATTGGTGATCATGGAGAAATTGGTATAGTAGAAGGTGCAAAATTTCTTTTACCGTTTGGAGCTCTGATAGTTCTTGCGGGCGCTCTCATATCTAGTCTCTCTGCATTAAATGCAACAACATTTTCATCAAGCAGAGTTGCATTTGCAATGGGAAGACAATACAACCTTCCTGTTGAATTTAGTAAAATTCACACCAAATACCACACACCGCATTATGCAACAATTGCTTCTGGATTTATCATGATTATTTTAGCAGTATTGTTGCCACTTGAACAGCTAGCACTGGCTGCTGGTGTAATGTTCCTCTTTCTTTTTACGCAGGTCAACATAGCTGCAATAACCATACGCAGATTATATGGTCATAAGCTGGATTATGGTTTCAAGATCCCTTTCTTTCCAACAGTACCATTGATTGGAATATTTACTAAAATTGGCCTTGCCATATACCTTCTTGTCTACAACCCTCTTAGCTGGTTAATTGCCATAATATGGATAATAATCGGTTTTTCACTTTATCGTGTATATTCTATTAAAAAGGAGCTAGAACATTATGCACCTCTAGTAGCAAGTGAGGGTCCGCAAGAACGAAAAGACTACCGCATAATGGTCGTCTTTGAACAGAACAATGCAGAAAAGCTAGCAAAAATAGGTTCTGCCATAGCGCAAGACAAACAGGGGGAAATTTCATTTCTTAATGTTGTTGTAGTTCCAATACAACTCCCTTTGTCTTCTGCACAAGGATTTGCAGAACCTGCAATGAAAGCATTTGACGTGATAAAGAAAACATTGCCACAATATGAAGAACATAGATATCTTGTTAGACTTTCTCATGATAATACCGAAGCCATACTTGCTACAGTCGAAGAACAGGGAATCAATCTGCTCGTAATGGATTTTCATAGCATGCGTAGTAATAGAAAACTGCTTTCACTTACAACATGTGATATTATTGGTGTTAATGTCAAAAAGAATTTTGATAACGAGCTTTCAAACTTGGTGGTATCATATGACAAAGGAAGACACTCTAACCTGGGATTGGAAATTGCAAACTCTATTTCCAAATCATTAAACAGCACAATAAGAATAGTTAGAGGCGTTGTAGAATCTCAAGAAGAAGAACGTGATGTTTTAAGTAGAATTAACGAAATGATGTTTGATTTAGATCTGAAAAAAATACCCGTCGAAAGAGTTTATTCGAAAACTGAGAATGTGACACATGATCTGCTTGAAAATTTTGAAGGTAATACGCCAGAAATAATAATAGTAGGAGCTGGGAATCAGTCAGATCAAGCGTTTAGTCCAAAAACCATGGAAATAATTGAAAAATCTTCAAAAACTGTCTTTGTCATAAGAAATTCTAGATTCTCAGGAATACAGGCTAGATACTTTTGGAATATGATTGCTCCAAGACTAAGAGAAAATAGGTTTATCTACAAACTATACCTCGGTGCTATGCGCTTGGTATTTTTTATCAATTCTAAAAGAGCAAAGGTACGCTCTGATGAAGATTTCTTTGAATCTAAAATGTAGTTTTTATGCTTTGAAACTCTAACAATGTTAAAATAGAAATTTTTCTCACTCTACTTTAGGTGCGAGCTGGTGCATGAGCTACTGCTAAGGCAGAGGAAACTCCTCCCTCCATGCAGTAAGTGTGATCCAGAGATGGATAGTCAGAGATGACTGGCTCCAGAACAGAAAACTATCTGAACCGGCGTACTGTGATGGTAAAGCCTGAGGTTTCCGGCAAAGAATGAAAAGAGCTGACCCACACGGAGCAAGGCCAAACAAAACTACAAGTGCTGCACTTTGTTTAGGTAGGCCGCATAGCTGAATCTCGTAAAAACAGAAGGAGGGTTACGGCTGGCACGCGCCACTTTTTTAATTATTGTCTATTTTGTTTCTTTAATTTTCTATCGCTCCAGACTAGGACAAAAACTGCAACTGCAGCTCCTGCGCCTGCCATGCCATACATAACACCCACTGGAAATCCTCCAGTTGATGTAGTCGCATATCCTTCTGGAACTTTTGGACTAGAACCAAAATATTCTGCACCTTCTATCGAAGTTTCTGTTACAAATCCATCGATCTGTATGTTTGCAGAATCAGCTGATTCTACAGTTCTAACAACATATTTTTTATCCGTTGTAAACTCTGCAGAGTGTTCACGTTCTTTTTGCATTCCTTCTCTTAAGCTGCTTTCTCCCATGGTGAAACTTGTTATCACAACTTTTTCACCTTGATAACCCCACTTGGCAGTGTCAGAAATTGTACCTGATGGATCAAATAGATGGTGCCAGTTGGCAAGTGGTTGTTTTAATACTCCACTAGCATCGATAAGGTTTGCATTCAATAGAGTTTCAGCTTCAGTTCCAGATATGATGTCGTATGCTTCTGGAACTTCTTTCTGTATGAAACCTATGAGTGTATTTACTTCAACATCTCCAAGTTCAGCATCTGTAATTGTGATGGGCCCTGTTATGGTAATCCCCCTCCATTGTGCATCAATTAGAGCTGGGGATGATTCAGTTGCTTGTCTTAAAATATAATTTACGATTGTTGGCTCTAGTGTAACTTTGTAATCTATTGCTGTTTGGTCTCCTCTTCCAACTAGGTGTGCTCTATAAGTCATAGTAAGGTCAGTGACAAAGACAGTGCTGTCTAATTCTTTCAAATTGGAATTTATTTTATTTATCAATTCAGAAACTCCCGGGCTACTTTTATCAGCTTCAAGAGTGACTAGAATGTCTTTACCAAGTAAAGTTCTTGAAAGTTCTCCTCCGTCAGGATATTCTATGAAAACAGTTTTTAAAAATTTGAAAGTGGGCTGTGCTGATTCTAAATGTGTGCTTAATCTCACATCAATCTGTGCTGCCCAAATCGGAGAGATAGTTCCAACAAGCAAAAATCCAATTAATCCTGCAGAAAAAATTATGCTTTTTGACACGTAAAAACTGCTTTAGCTGATAGTAATAAATCTTATTCTTTTTTTAAATGATAAATTTTCTAATCAAAGACTGTCTTGGCAAAAGTAATTATTGTACATTTATCTTCATAATGAGGTCGTATTAAGAGTTGAAAAAATGATTACAATATTAGCTGGTGGCACTGGTTCGGTAAAACTTGTACGTGGAGTATCTTCACAAACAAGGGACATTAGTGTAATCTCAAACGTTGGAGACAACTATTGGCTTTATGGTCTGTATGTTTGTCCTGATATTGATACCATCCTTTACGGACTTGCTGACTTGCTTGACATTGACAAGGGATGGGGAATTAGAAAAGACACGTTTGGATTTTTACGCCAGATGGAAATACTTGGAGAGGAAACATGGTTTAAGATTGGGGACAGAGACGTCGCCACACACCTTTTGAGAACAAACATGCTAAAAAACGGCAAAAATCTGACTGACATAACGGCTTGGATGTGCCAAAAATTTGCAATTGACACAAAGATAATTCCAGTAACTGACAACACTGTAGAAACAAGAATAGTTACAAACAAGGGAGAACTGCACCTCCAAGAATACTGGGTAAAGTACCGAGGGCAAGATAATGTTGAGGGAATAAAATATCTTGGAGCAGACAAGGCACGCGCAAATCCTGCAGCGGTCAACGCAATTCATGATTCTAAGCTAGTGATAATTGCTCCAGGAAATCCACTAACAAGTATAGGACCAATTCTTTCTATCAAAGGAATAAAAAAAGAATTATCAAAATCAAAAAAGAAAGTTGTTGTTGTCAGTCCGCTGATGGGAAATAAAGCAATCAGTGGACCTGCTGCAAAATACATGGAGGCAGCTGGAATGGAAGTTTCCGCATATGGACTGGCAAAAATGTATTCTGAAGTCGCATCACACATGATAATCGATTCATCTGACCGTCTGCTTACAAGAAAGATCCAGAACTTGGATATGCACGTGTATGAAACCAAAATAAAAATGAAAGACAAAATTGAAGAAGATGCTCTTGCTTCGTTTATTCTAAAACAAGTGCATGTCTAAATTTAGAACAGGCGCGATTGTTCCTGTTAAAACTTTTTCCAAAGCCAAAAAACGGCTCAATCTACCACCAGAAAAAATAGAAATTCTCTGTAGACTAATGCTCAATGAAGTACTAGATACAATCTCGCACTCTTCTGTTATAGAGAAAATTGCGCTTGTAACAAAAGATGAAAATGTGTTTGAGATTGGAAAAAAATTCGGATGTGTGGAAATTCTTGATGAAAAAGAACTAGGAGTTAACAATGCAGTGTCTCTTGCAGACAAGTTTTTTTCAGAAGAAGGACTTGATGCAACCATTGTATTTCCTCAAGACATACCACTAATGCAAGCCGAGGACATACAAACACTGTTTAATTTTCAATTATCTAACCCTTGTGCGCTAATAGTTCCATCTAGAAAATTTGATGGCACAAACGCACTGTTTAGAACCCCAACAAATCTTATGGAAACACACTATGACGAAGACAGCTATAAGATACACTTGAACACTGCAGAAAAACATGGTGCATCTTCTGCACTTGTGCTGATACGACGAATAATGCTTGACGTAGATGATCTTAATGATCTAAAATATGTTTCAAAATATTCACAGTCATTTTCCAAGATTGCTTCTGATCTGATACAGTGATCATACTGTAGTAACTGTAGATTCTTTTTTTGTTCTTAAATAATCTAATACAAGCAGAGTAGCTGCTAATATTCCTGCAATGATAAGCAAAATTTCAACAGTACCAAGAAATGGATTTGTAAATCCATCTGTAATAGATGTCTGATTTATGTTTGAAACAAAAAACACATACGAGAATACAAAATAGTTTGTTGCCCAGTGCAACAAGATTGCAGGCGCCAAACCGTATCTCATGTACACCCATCCAATTATCACTCCCCCAAACGATGCTTGAGCTACCTTTCCTACACTCCATGGCGTGCCAGAAATTATGTGTGACACTCCAAAAAATATCCCAACTATTATGACCAAACCTATTGCCTTTTTGTAATTTGTGATTTCAAGATTTTTTGCAGGATGCCATAATGATTTTAAAAAATGGGTAAACGATGCCTTACGTGCAAACATTGCAAAAAGGGGAAGACCAATTAGCGACATCCTAAATCCTATCTCTTCAGTCAGAGGAGAAACTGTAATCTGGAAAAACTGGATTAATCCATTTGAAAATTCTGGAGGTTCTATAGGTATTCCTACACTTTGTTGCAATGAATCTATTATAATAGAAAACACTACCAAAATGGAAAACCAGGTGAGCATGCTCAAAAGATAATTGTTTTTGATATTTTCCCAACCGCCTGACATGATATCTGAAACAGATTTGATGAAATTCTTGTTTGGTCCGCAAATTGATATGGAAAATAAAATCAAATATGCAGACCATGCAACAATGAATCCGTCTCCAAGCTCGAACTGGAACGGGATTTTGAAACCTATTCCACCAAGAAAAACATTGATTCCGTCAAGTGGATATTCAAAATTTATCTCCCTTCCAATATCTGTATTAAAAACAACATATGCTCCAATGGGAAATGAGACAATCATCATCCCAAAGATTACTGACATTAAAGCAGAATAGGGAGTAGTAAGAGCTTTGATGAGTTTATCGCTTTGGAGCAAGGCCTAGTGAACTTCGATACTCGCTTCAGGAAATCCCAACTTTACCAGCGTTCCCTTTATTGTATCTCTGTGATCACCTTGAAGTAGAATGTATCCGTCTTTTACTGTGCCACCACATGCATATTTTGCTTTTAATTCTCGAACAACCTTTCCAAGATCATTCATCTTTGGATTTATTCCTTCAATCATCGTTCCTTTCTTTTTAAAACGCCTTTCTTCTACACGAACAACAATTTGAGTAGCATCTTTTTCAAGTTCACCACAGGCGCATAAATCGTTGGGAAGTCCGCATGTATTGCAGATTACCGCCATTCAAAGTAAAAGTTTGCTTTCCTACTATTAAGCCTTGTCCGTATCTATCTTTTTTACTTGGATCTGCAGATTAGATTTGTGTCAAAAGATCTTACAAAAAAAGCAGTGGAAATGCTTCTTAAAGGTGCGACTCTTTCAAGCGAACCTTGTCCGTACTGTAAAGGAGTCAGAGTAATGCGTGATGGTAGTGCACTTTGTGTAAACTGTGGAAGAGAAGCAAAAGAAGAAAATATTCCAATAAAAGCAGACAAGGAAAAAACAGAAATCAATACGCCACTTGCAAAATGTGAACAAAAATTACAGATCCTTACAGAAGAGCTTGAACATGAAAAAGATCACCAAAAACAACAAGAGATCCTAAAATCGATAAACGAACTGCTTGGAATAATTGAAAAACTCAAAAAATAGAACAAAAGTTTTTATGTAAAAATCCTGACTCTCAAAGTAACCATGAGTAGCAAAAAATCAGCCCCACTGCCTGCCTCAAGCGCAGGTCTTTTGAGGTTCTTTGAGGACGAGACAAAAGGATACAAAATAAGGCCAGAGATAGTAGTGGCCATGCCAAGTGGATTAATTGCAATTTCGTGGATATTGAAAATATTTTTCCTGTCATGACTGAAAACGCAGAAAACGTTTCCAATATTCATAGGAGATATTCGCTAACTCTTCTTACCCCCTCATCACCTTACCTATCTCTTTTTGTTTCTATTGCGGCTGCATCTTTGTTGGTGATACTTGCTGAACTTGCTTATTTTGAAAACTATGACAAGTTTTTCTTTCACATGTTTTTGACTATAGGGGTGTTGCTTGTAACACAAATACTTGATTCTATTTTGCTGCATACAGAGAAATCCAAAGCTAGACACATCTCTGGTTTTGGCAGTCTTCTTTGGTTTGTTACTGCATTGGGTGGTATAATCTCTGTACCGCTGTTTTCCAAACCAGATCTATTGCCAATATACTTGACTGAAGGAATGTTTTTGTTTGCAAGCTTTAGGATAGGAATCTTTACTTCTGTTATAGGTGCAAAAGTCAAACTAGCTTGGGCAATCTGTCTGATACAGCCTCTTGCAATGTTTCTGGCAATAATTCCATCTCAATTTTGGATCCCAATGCTTGCTGACCTGCAAGCAATAGGCTACGGAGTTGTGTTCTTGGTTGTGGGAACAGTTTGGAGCATAGTGACAGACAGAGCCGGAGGAAAAAAAATTCCTAGTACGCACAACGTTCTTCGGGCGTATATTGCAGCATGGACAAGAAACGATTCTTCAGAAATGGAGCGCCTAATGGAAGAACGCTCACAACCATCAAAAGTATCAACATCTCAAATTAAATTCAAAACAAGAGACAATGAATTTCATCTCGTATTGCCTGATGTTCATCCAGGACCATTTCATCCCATAGGTGGAAGTAACATTCCATATTTGATATACAAGAATCTTAATTCGTCTGCTATGGTGATGCATGGTATTTCTGATCATTCTCTTAATCTGCCATCGAAATCACAAGTTGATGCATATTTAGCAAGCTTTGCAAAAAGTCACGTCCTAAATCAAGGTAATATGTGCACAAAACCTGTAACAGTACAGGTAAACAAAACAAGAACAGTCGGACTGTTATTTGACAAGACAGCAGTTCTTATCTTATCTCTCTCGCCGCATGGGATGGAAGATGTTCCACTTTATGTAAAAAATGAACTAGAACAATACGCAAAAAACCGTGGATTTGAAAAACTCTTGATAGTTGATAGTCACAATGCAATGGGAGAAGAGATTTCTCAAAATGATGCAGATGATCTTTTCAAAGCAGCCAAATCAAATCTTGACACTTTGAAAATAAAAGAATCATATCCATTGGAAACTGGATATGCACACTTGGAAAATACCGAAATCAAGGCAGATGATCTTGGTCCAAGTGGAATTGGAATCCTATGTCTGAAAGTGAATGGTGAGAAGTTTTTCATTGGCTGGTCTGATTCAAATAACATGCAAAATGGATTACGGGAAGAAGTGGTAAGTTACTTTACAAAACACGGTTACACTTTAATCGAAATGTGTTCCTCTGATACCCACTACAAGACAAAAGAGGCAAGAAACAAACATGGATACTTTACTTTTGGAAGCGTATCGACATTTGAGAACGTTGCATCTTGGTATCTTGATCTTGCAAAAAAGGCAGAACAGACTCTTTCTCCTGCATCATTTGAATCGCTACAGCATGAAACTGATGTCAAAGTGATGGGCACCACACAACTTGAAGATTATTCGAAATCACTAGATCGTACGATGAGACTAACGCAGGTCTTTTTGATAGGGACTACCGTCTTTTTCTTCCTGACCATGTTCTAACTTGTTCATCTCGTCTAGATTTCCGTAAAATTCCTCACAAAATGAACCAAGCTGGAATATAGGAATGATTGGAACCTTGTCTATGAACTTGATCTGCTCTTGATATAATGTCACAATTGCAGGGACTGCAGCTCTGATTTTTTCTTTTACAAGATATTGTTTTGTACGCTCAATTTGCTTTTTGACTGCCTTTTCTAATGCAGCTTGGCTTGATCTTTTCCAATGCTTGCAATCAATCAAGATTGCCACATCTGATTTTATCCCGACCACGTCTATTTCCATTCTGGGCTTGGTAAGTGTCAGGTTTCTTGTTGTATCAAAATTATCTGATCTTAGAATTTCCTCTGCGAGTGCTTCAAAATCTTGCCAGCTAAGCAATTCCGATATTTCATCAACTGCGGCTCCCATTCTTATTGCCAAAAGCGATGTCTTTAGCTTGTCATTTTCTTCAAAATATATGGAATCATTTTCAAATCTGCCTATTCCATTTTGCATTAGATTGTCTAATACTTTTTCAGCAGTATCTTTGTCAATCTGGGTTACAACTGAAAAATCTTTTACTGATATGCCGCCAGGAATTATTCCATTTATTCCTCTTACAAGGGTTTGAAGATTCAACAGGTCTGGATTTATTTTTCTATTATATACAGTTTAAGAAATTAAATGGTAAAAAATGGTACAAATTAGAACTATATTTTTTAATCGTGACATTTTGAATGCGTAAAATCAATGTGGTTGCAAGCATTGGATTGACATGAAAATAACCAAAGAAGATTAAAAACAGTCCAAATCAAACTACATCATGAAACCATTACTGGTGCCAATGCTGGTCATGATTGTTTGCAGTCCGCTTGCCTCTTTTGCGGAAAAGGGTACTTTTGTGGATAAGG
>DATIDL010000114.1:0-3138 GCA_035456305.1 Nitrosopumilaceae archaeon | reverse complement strand
CTGCAATCACAACACGTTTGCTAGCGACAAGCAAGTTCATCGCCCTAAGATATCCGTCCATTGTGCTTTGTCCTGTTCCGTATCTGTTATCAAACATGTGTTTTGTGTAAGCGTCATTTACTGCAATTACAGGATATCGCAGTTTTTTTTGCTCGGCAAGAGCCTTTAGTCGTATAACACCCGTTGTAGTTTCTTCAGTACCGCCTATGACTTTGAGCGAAGAATATTTTTTGTTACCGTGAACTTTGCTGTGACAGTCAGAGCCATCATCAGTTAAAATATTTGGTTTATGGCTGAGCACCTTTTCAATGCACCAATCATATTCCTTTGATGTTTGTCCTTTCCACGCATAGATGTGGATTCCATTTGATGCAAGAAATGCTGCAATGTCGTCTTGTGTGGAAAGAGGATTTGCTGCACACACTATGACGTCAGCTCCAAGTTCCTTTGCGCCCATAATTAAAACCGAGGTTTCTTTTGTGATATGCAAGCAAACTCCTAATCTTAATCCGCGTAATGGTTGTGATTTTTTGAGACGATTAACAGTATTTGTAAGAATCTTCATGTGACTTTTGGCCCACTCGTAAGAAAGTTTGCCCTTGTCTGCCAGTCTTGGATCTTTTATCTTACTCATGAAATGGTTTCAAATTAAAGGAGTATAAAATGCTATCAAATGACAATCTAAATATTGATCAGAAATTAGTTTGAAAATCATGGTATGGAAAAAAGTCGCTGAAAAAAATGCCATTCCTGAAGGAAAAGGCAAAGAGTTTCTAGTTGACGGCAAACACATTGCCATATTCAACCAGAATGGATTTCATGGCCTTGATTCCATATGCGTGCACCAAGATGGTTCTCTTGCACCAGGCAAGCTAGACGGCGATATAGTAGAATGCCCGCTGCATTTTTGGCATTATAACATCAAGACTGGCGAGTTGCAAGACTACATCAAAGGAGTCAAGCTGCAAACCTACAAGGTCGAAGCGAAAAGTGACGGCCTGTATGTTGATGTCTGATAAAAAAGATTCAATTTTTACAAAAACAAAAAGAGAATAGAATCTATTATTCTAGTTCTTTGATTCTTCAGATTCTTTTACTGCGTTTATGTCGTCAGGTGATTTCTTGCTACAAGAACAAGATTTCAATTTTGCAATTAATTGTTTAAACATGTCTAGTACGACTTTCATAGACATATAAACTCAGGAATATCACATAATTGAAACAAAAAGAGACAGGTTTTGCCTTTTTTGATGCCTGATAGGTTTAATTCTGTTAGACGGAATTGAAGAATTGTTGAATCAGTCTCTACTTGATGAATTGATAAAAAAAGACTATAGTACAATACAAAATAAAATTGAGGCATTTCTCAAAGACGAGGTTTCCCAAAGACAGGCATCTGGGGCAATCTTTGGTTTAAGTGGTGGCATAGATTCAGCTGTAATTGCAGGACTGTGCGCAAGATCAATTAAAGAAAAATCTCTTGCGTTGTTAATGCCAGATTCTAAAATCACACCAAGAAAAGATACCGAAGATGCACTCAATCTAGTAGACAAGCTTGGATTAGAATACAAGTTAATTGACATCAATCCAATTCATTATGAATATTCAAAGTATATAGAACCAAATCCTCTAGCGCTTGGAAACCTCAGAGCGAGGATACGTGCAAGTATTTTGTATTACTATGCAAACTCCAAAAACTATCTTGTGTTGGGTTCTAGTGACAAAAGCGAATACTTGATTGGGTATTTTACAAAATTTGGCGACGGTGGAGCAGACTTGCTTCCAATCGTATCACTATACAAGACTCAGATCAGACAATTTGCAAAGTTTCTTGGCCTGCCAGACACCATAATATCAAAGAAGAGCAGCCCAAATCTTTGGCCAGACCATGTTGCAGAATCTGAGCTTGGAGTAAGCTATGAAGAAATTGATGCATGTCTTCATTGTATAGTAGACAAGAATCTGTCAGTACAAGATACTGTATCATCTACAGGAATTGAGCTTTCAATTGTTGATAAAATCCACAAACTGTACAAAAAAAGCGAACACAAGAGAATAACTCCAAAAGCTTGTCAAATATAAAAAACAGTGAGAAAGTAAATTGAAAATTTTTGATACTCTGACAGAAAAGGAGCGTGAACTTGAGACAGCAGGAAATGTAAGAATTTACCTCTGTGGGGTTACGGTATATGATGAAAGCCACATCGGGCACGCAAGAACCATCATCGTCTTTGATACATTACGAAGATTCCTGGAATCCAAGGGAGTAAAGGTTCAGTTTGTTCAAAACTTTACAGACGTTGATGACAAGATAATAAATCGGGCAAAACAAGAAAACGCCACAGCGTTTGATATCAGTACAAAATACATTACACATTATTTTGATGATTTTGACAGACTAAACATCAAGAGAGCAGACAACTATCCCAAGGCAACAGAGCACATACAAGACATGATTAATCTGATCAAAGATCTTGTAGCAAAAAACTATGCGTATGTTTCAAAAAATGGAGTGTATTTTTCAGTAACAAAATTCAAGGAATACGGCAAGCTATCAAAGAAAAAAATTGACGAGCTTGTATCAGGGGCAAGAATCGAGGTGGATGAAACAAAAAACGATCCTCTTGATTTTGCGTTGTGGAAGTTTTCTGATGAGCACCCCAAGTGGCCAAGTCCCTGGGGAGAGGGAAGACCCGGATGGCACATTGAATGCTCTGCAATGAGCCTGAAATACCTAGGAGAAAACTTTGAGATTCATGGCGGAGGAAGAGATTTGATATTTCCTCACCATGAAAATGAGATTGCGCAATCTGAATCACATACTGGAAAGCCTTTTGCAAAAATCTGGATGCATGTTGGCATGATGACAATAAATGGTGAAAAAATGTCAAAATCTTTGGGCAACATAAAGTCAGTAGATCATGTCCTAAAACAATGGGGACCAAACATAATCAGGTTGTTTTGCCTGTCTGGCCACTATACAAAACCAATAGATTATTCTGAAGACCTTCTCAAAGAGAACATTACAAAATGGCGACAAGTTGAGAACTGTTACTATGAATTGGCACTATCAGAAGGAACCGGTCCAATTGATGAGGCAAAAGCGATAATTTCTGAGGTTAAAAAAGAATTTGAAAG
>DATIDL010000113.1:0-4874 GCA_035456305.1 Nitrosopumilaceae archaeon | reverse complement strand
TGACAGGGCAGAAAATCGTTCCAAGTTTAGCCAAGTTTTAGACAAATTACACATAATGCAACCTCAATGGCAAGCATTTTCAAGCTTACCTGATGCCAAAAAATTTGCAAATAAAGTCGGTTATCCTGTTTTGGTCAGGCCATCATACGTCCTAAGTGGGGCTGCAATGAAAGTTGTCTGGTCTCAAGAACAATTAAAAAAATACCTAAGTGAGGCCACTAATGTTTCACCAGATTATCCTGTAGTGATTACAAAGTTTATGCTAAACTCCCTTGAAGTAGAAGTTGACGGTGTCTGTGACGGAAAAAATGTAATCATTGGGGCTATAGTTGAGCATATTGAGAGTGCTGGGGTGCATTCTGGTGATTCGATGATGTGTATTCCTCCTTGGAGGTTGAGTAACAAAATCATTGAAACCATAACAGACTATACGACAAAAATTGCCACAGCGTTTTCAATAAAAGGACCATTTAACTTACAATTCTTGGTCAATTCTGATCAGGTCTATGTGATAGAATTAAACATTCGTGCATCTCGTTCGATGCCTTTTGTTTCCAAATTTGTAAAAATGAATCTCATAACTCTTGCAGCAAAAGCAGTCCTTGGCAAATCGCTTCCAAAAATACCAAAGGACAGGTGGAAAAAGATCCACTCATACGGAATCAAAGTGCCACAGTTTTCATTTATGCAGCTTGAGGGAGCTGACATCATTTTAGGTGTTGAGATGCAATCAACTGGCGAGGCAGCATGCTTTGGAGATAGCTTTCATGACGCATTATCAAAAGGATTAATCTCGGTAGGATATTCATTGCCAAAAGAAGGCACAGCACTTATCACTGTTGGTGGCTCTGAAAACAAAGAAAAACTCTTGCAGACTGTACTGTTATTAAAATCACTTGGCTACAAGATACTTGCAACAGAACACACTGCAGAGTTTTTGTCTGATAAAAGAATTGGAAATGTTGATGTTGTATACAAAATCAGTGAGCCGCAAAGAAAACCAAACATTGCTGATTTACTTTACGAACGAAAGATCAATTTCATAGTCAATGTTCCAAGCACCGCTACTTTGGAAAAATATGTTGGCATGTTATATGATGAATACCAAATACGACGTAAAGCAGTTGAGCTTGGCATTCCAGTACTTACAACGACTGAATTGGCAGATTCTTTTGTAAAGACACTAGAGTGGTTAGGAAGTAATGATCCGACAAAAAAACCGCTTGACCCATACGACTCATTTAACTAGATCACATTTTCAAGCATGGATTCATTTCCAATTATGACTCCATCTAGTGTTACAATTTTTGCAGACTGGAAATCTTTTATGTGTTCTAATATTGGTGAAATTGATTTTTTGTATTTTTTGTGGTTAGCGTAAAAATACTTGTTAAATGTAGGCATGATCAGTATTTCCAACTCTCCTTTTGATGCTGGAAAGAGCCTGTTTTTTTCTACCTTTAAAGAAACCCAAACTCTTTGCCCATCCAATACCGACCCTTCTTGGAAAAAAACAGGATGGACATGACCCATGATTATCTTATTTATGTGTGATAGATTCTCAGACGGTAACGTGTGTCCATGAGTTAACAAGGTATCTCCTAAAACAATCCCTGACGAGCTAGCGACTTTGACACTGTCTGGTAAAAGATACTGTATATTTCCATCATGATTCCCAGGAATCAAAATTGTACTGATTTTTTTTGCAATTTCAAAAAAACGAGGTACTGCCTCCCATTCTATTTTTGATATTGAATCTATGCCTGATTTTATGTCTCCTAAGAGTATCAGCGAATCAACCTTTTCAGATTCAGCTATTGAAATAATTTCATTACTTGTTTCTTCCACAACTATGGCAGGTTCTATGTAAATGTCATTTACTGCAAACGTGCTTTCAAAACCTATGTGCAAGTCACTTACAACAAGATGCTTCTTTTCTTCTTCTAAAATCAAGGCAGCGTGTGATTGAACAATTCTTGTCTGCACCATCAAAGATATACGAGTCAATTTTGAATTAAATCCTTGTGAAAAACTCACAGTTGGATGCAGTAGTTTCTGGTAAAGGTGTAAAACTACATAGATTTGAACCAAGCCAGCGTCAAATCTGGACGGTTGTGGGAAAAGAAAATGAACACTGGCTTGATCCTGATCTGAGGTTTTGTTCATGTGAAGATTATTTTTTTAATACACTAAATGGCGGCAGTGAATGTTACCACCTAAAATCTGTTAACATTGCTAAAGAGCAAAACAGTGTGGAAATAATAACATTTTCAGATGATGAATTTGCTAATTTTATTTCAGCGTTAATTTCTGATCTTTGAGTCTATTTTAGCTTTATTTGGAACAAGTCTTCTTTTGAGACACCCTTCCATAGACCTATCATGCCCTCAGGGCTTACTTTCTCAACATTAGTTATTTTCTGAATCTTGATGTGGTCTGGATTTGGTGGCATCCAAAGCATTGCCATATAATCGCCTACATTTCCAACCTTGTCTGGTTTTGCAGAAATAATCTTGTCTTTTGAAAAACCATTTGATATCAACGCATTGATTGCAGAAGGTTCTAAATCTCCTCTTCCATGGACAAAAAGGTAAACTGATTTTTGTTGATCTATTTGGCTCATTTGACAGCTGTAGAGACTAGTATTAATCAATATTTCTAAAACCAATCTTGGATTATATACAAGATAAAGAAAGCTAATTTGTTGACAGACATTCTAGTTGTGGGCTCTGGCGGGAGAGAACATGCTCTTGGTTGGAAACTTTCTCAAAGCAATAAAGTTGGTAAAGTGTATCATGCACCTGGAAATGGAGGAACATACAACAATATTTCAATTCAGGTTGAAGAAATTGATAAGCTTGCAAAGTTTGCTTCCGAAAAAAATTGTCTTACTGTAGTTGGTCCTGAAGTGCCTCTTTCACATGGTATAGTTGACGAGTTTACAAGGCAAAATTTGAGAATATTTGGACCAACAAAAAATGCGGCACAACTAGAATCAAGTAAAGTTTGGGCAAAAAACTTTATGAGAAGAAACCAAATTCTCACAGCACGGTTTGAGATTTTTGATAGTGCAAAAGAGGCAAGAGAATACGCCAAATCCGTAGATTTTCCACTTGTAGTAAAAGCAGATGGTCTTGCAGCAGGAAAAGGTGTCATAGTCTGTAATGATTCTGATGATGCAGTATCTGCAATAGATAAGATGCTTGTCGAAAAAAGCTTTGGCAGTGCAGGCTCTAAAATCATATTGGAAGAAAGAATTGATGGAGTCGAGGCATCATACATTGCGTTGTCTGATGGATACACAGCTATCCCAATGGCTACAAGCCAAGATCATAAAAGAATTTACGATGATGACAAAGGGCCAAACACTGGAGGTATGGGGGCATATTCTCCGACTCCTGTAATTGATGATTCTCTAATCAAAGAAATTCAAAAAAACGTGATAGAGAAGACTATTAATTCTATGAAAAGCGAAAGCATTCTGTTTAAGGGATTTTTGTATGCTGGAGTGATGATAAAGGATGGAAAACCATACGTTCTAGAATTTAATGCGAGAATGGGTGATCCTGAATGTCAACCAATACTGATGCGTATGGATTCAGATTTATACGACTATATCAACGCAAGCATAGATGGAACATTATCCAGACTTCCACCTATCTCATGGAAGAAACAAAGTGCAGTATGCGTTGTATTGGCATCAAAAGGTTATCCTGACTCGTATCTGAAAAATGAGGAAATATCAGGTCTTGATTTAGAAGATAAAAATTCATTTGTATTTCATGCAGGAACAAAACTTGAAAATAACAAAGTATTGACAAATGGCGGGCGTGTACTTGGAGTTACTGCACTAGGAGACACGCTACAATCTGCAATATCTAATGCGTATTCAAGAGCTGAGAAAATCTCTTGGAAAAGCAAGTATTGTCGAGCTGATATAGGGAAAAAAGGACTATCTTTCTGAAACTATGATCTCGTCTTCTGTGACGATGTAATCCATTTTGACATCATGTTCTGAGGATGGAAATGATTTTATGATTTGCTTTGAATAACACAATGCAATTTTTTTCATTTTCTTACTAGAAAGGTATCTGTCATAATAACCAAAACCATATCCTAACCTGTATCCATCTTTTGTAAGTGCTATCGCTGGAATTATTATTGCATCAATTTTTTTCATGATTGGGCAATTTTCTTTTGGCTCCATGACTGAGAAATTTCCCTGTTCAAGATCTGAAAGACTAGTAATCTTCTTGAATACCAGATCTTTTTTTACTACTTTTGGTAGTGAAAGTTCTTTTTGTGACTTTAGTATGTCTTGTAAGATACTTTGCGTTTTTACTTCACTTCCTATGGAGTAATATGCGCCAATACTCTGTGCATCCCTGTAAGCATCCACCTTTCTTAGATTGTCTTGGATTTGTCTGCTTATGATGTCTATAAAGTCTTGAGATAATGCATCACGTGAATCCAGTAGTTGCTTTCGCAACCTGGATTTTTCAACCTCTTGAACCAAATCCTTTACTGATTGAAGCTGCGGTAACAGTATTTTTTAAAAGCATTGCAATTGTCATTGGTCCTACACCTCCTGGAACTGGTGTGGCATATGCAGCTTTTTTGATAATTTCAGTATAATCTGTATCCCCAACAACTTTGTCATTTTGTCTGCTTATGCCAACATCAATTACTATCGCGCCTTCTTTTATCATATCTGCAGTAAGAACAAACTTGGATCTGTCTCCTATCGCGGTAATGATAATGTCTGCTCTTTGGCAGTGTTCCTTGAGGTTTTTTGTCTTTGAATGGCATGTAGTGACAGTTGCATTTTTTTCAAGAAGTAAATGGTATAACGGCTTTCCAACTAGATTGCTTCG
>DATIDL010000112.1:0-3252 GCA_035456305.1 Nitrosopumilaceae archaeon | reverse complement strand
GCTCTTGCCAATTCGTTTAATTTGATGTCAAAATCACTTAGAAAATCTACTATTCTCCTTTCAAAGACAGAACAGCAATACAAAAAGTTGTACGAAGGTTCACCAACTCTTCTTCGTACAATAGATCTTAACGGAATTGTTATTGATTGTAATGAATCTTATGCAAATCAATTAGGGTATACAAAAGATGAACTTATTGGAAGATCAATATTTGAGACAACTGCAGAAAAAAGTATTGAGCAAATGCACGAATCATTAGAAATTTGGAAAAACACAGGTCATGTAGAAAATAGAGAGATCTGGTTGAAGAAAAAAAATGACATGTCTTTTCCAGCATTACTTAGTGCTACCAACTTATATGATGAGAATGGAAAATTGATTGGAAGTAATACTGCAATCAGAGATATATCAGACATTTACTATGCAAGAAAAAAATTGGAAGAAAACGAGATACAAATACGAGAGCAATATGAACAACTAAAAAATGTCAATAAGATAAAAGAGGAATTTTTGGCCATGATAACGCATGAGCTAAAAACTCCGCTTGTTCCAATAAAAGGATACATCGACATGTTGCTGTCAGAGCAGCTAGGTTCTTTTAATGAGACTCAAAAACAGAAACTTGAGATCATCAGATCCAGTACAAATTCACTTTTAAATATAATATCAGATTTGTTAGATGCCCAAAAAATCGAACTTGGTCAGTTAAGACTGTCAAAAAACAAACAAGACGTTACAGAGTTGATAAATGCAACAATCACAAAGCTAAAGCTGGATTTAGAACATGGTGGAATAGACATTACCACTGAGCTTGAAAGCGTTTCTTGTAATTGCGATAAAGTTAGAATAGAAGAAGTCTTAGGAAATCTGATTACAAATGCCATAGATTTTTGTCCAAAGACAAATGGTAAAGTTCAGATAAAATCACATCTAGAAGATCCTAAACATGTAAAAATTACTGTAAAAGACAACGGCATTGGGATACAAAAAGACAAGCTTGGCAAGATTTTTGTCAAGTTCTATCAAATAGACGCCTCTACTACAAGAGAACATGGAGGAACAGGTCTTGGTCTATCAGTTTGCAAGGGCATAATTGAAAGCCATGGTGGTAAGATCTGGGCAGAATCAGAAGGAAGGGGTAAAGGTACAACAATCCATATTTTGTTGCCTTTGGAATAGACTATTCTTTTAGCTTACTTTCTTGGAATATGTCAGAACCATACCAACAGTATCTGAAATAATCAAGACACCACTCGTGAAAAAGATGATCTCTGCTGTAAAACATTTCCCCGATATCGGCATCACCATCAATTGTTGGAAACATAACACATGCTTCTTTTTCGTTTAGGACGACTACAACATTGACATTTTTTTGCATTTTTCTCTCAACAAGACCTTGTTCAAGGAGTTTTTTAAAACCGAGCTTTTCAAGGAGTTGTTTTCTTCCTTTAGGTATTATAGTAGATTCAGAAAAAATATAGTTAAATTTTATACCATGTTTTATTCTTGAAATTATTGGTTCTATAAGATCTAATGGTACCTCAGACAGTATTTCAAAGATATATTCGTCAGCATTTTTGTAAATTGTTTTCCACTGTTCCATAACTTTGACAAATCCTTTGATGTGCTGACCTGCTGCTAATGCCCCAATCCTTTGTATGAATTTCATCGGAATATCTCCAAAGTCATGTGTTTCGAAATATTTTCTGTTTTTAGATACAAAGACTAGATCCGGCACTTGGGTGCATATGGTTTTTCCATACGTAGTAAGTCCATAGTACCCATCCTTGTCTTTGCTTATCAGTCCAGCATCTGCAAGACGTTCAAAGTTCCTATGTACTTCTTGAACAGTGGCTCCCACTTCTTTTGCCATGTTAGAAATTTTTGATCTGTTTGAAAGAAGGTTAAACAAAATGTTTAGTCTCTGTTCACTAGCAAGCTCTAGAAAATCATTTGCAGCGTTTTCATAAAGATTTTCCACGCATGAGCTAATCAAAATACGAATCTAAACTTTACGTAGAGTTTATGATTCTGGCCAGTCGCCACCACAGTCAGGACAGCGTCCTCTTAGTCCATGGTATTTTGGTTCTTCTTCTACACGAGCACTGGGTGAACCACATGCTTGGCATTCTATGAATTGATATTGTTGCATGACAAGCAATGGTACAATTTTGTATATTACCAGGATTCAACAAACTAGCTGAAGAATAATACTCCTAGCTTATCCAAAAAGCACCAAATAACTGACCTTTGGTTTGTACCCTTTCAATGCCAGTACTTTTATGACATATTAGCAACAAAAAGTCATGAAAGCAAGATTTAACACGTCATGCGTAGCGTGTGGCGAGCAGATAAAAACAGGTAAGGAAATTGCGAAGGACCAAACAGGAAGATGGGTTCACAAGCATTGTGCTCCAGAAATAATTGATCTGCCATAGAATAGTTTCTTATTGTACCAGGCTAAATTTTAAAAAAATACCTATTGTAAGAATCGTGGTATTCTTTTTGCAACGTGAGATATTGAAACCCTGCCTGGTCCTGCGACTATTGTGGCCAAACATGAAGCAAGAAGAATGAGATCAATTTCAAATCCTCCCTGACCTGTAAGGTTTGCAGCGTGTTTTACATGAAATATAGCACCAAGCATGACCACTGACAAAACAGACGCTGAAATTCTGGTCAAGACTCCTATTAGTAGTAGAATTCCAGGGACCAGTTCTGCAAGAGCAAGAAGAGTTTGCATTTCTATTGGGATATTGATATTTGTTAGAAATCCTGCAAAACCCGGCTCAAATTTTCCCAAACCATGTACAATAAAGATCACACCCAAAGCAGCTCTGATGCCAAAGTGGGTAATGTCATGTAACTTGCTTTCAGCTATTTTTGCATCAGCCATGATGATAAAAAATTTTCTAAACTTAAAAACCTTGTCTACATAATTAGTTTACAAGAACAGGATCTAAAATTATTTTATAAAATGAACCGTTGGATCCATTTTTAGTTTATACATATGGCCATGGTCAGGCGGTATTGGGAACAGTTTGAGCACCTGTAGCTGGTATGAACAGTATTGATGAAACCGCTCTTCAGTTTTTCTTCCACATACGCTACATATTTGTTGTATCAATTGCTTGCATCGCACACAAAAAGAAAATTCTTGTAACGCTTCTCCGCACTTTCTACACAGTTCCTCAGCCAATTTAGAAAAAACCTCCTCTGCTGAGAATTCCTAAGGCCAGTATAACTTTGATT
>DATIDL010000111.1:0-2767 GCA_035456305.1 Nitrosopumilaceae archaeon | reverse complement strand
AGGATCCATGCATTGTCTTAGAGAATCTAGAATTTGTTGAGATGTCACTGTACCCATAAAATTGGTTCAATCACGTATGAAATAAATACCTTACAGCTTTGATTTGAACAACTTTTTAATTGAACTTTCAAATGGTGTTTTCGCTACTCCCGCTTCTGTTATAATACCAGTAATGAGTTCTGGAGGAGTCATGTCAAAGGCAGGGTTTATCACAGCAATATCATCTGGTGCGGTTTTTTTGCCTGCGACTCCTGTAACTTCGCTTGCCTTGCGTTGTTCTATTATGACGTCTTTAGGGTTACTTTTTAGATCAAAGGTAGAAAGTGGGGCAGCTACATAAAATGGGATTTTGTGCTGTTTTGCCATCATGGCAACTTGATATGTTCCTATCTTGTTGTAGACATGACCCGTACGCAGAATTCTGTCTGCTCCTACTATTACTTTGTTTACCAATCCCTTTGCCATAGCATATCCTACTGCAGTGTCTGGAATCAGACTAACATCAATACCATCGTGTTTTAATTCAAACGCAGTAAGTCTAGAGCCTTGCATTACTGGTCTTGTTTCAGTAGCTATAACTTTGATCTTTTTTCCGCTTTCTTTAGTTGCACGAATAACACCTAATGCTGTTCCATAACCTACAGTAGCCAATGCTCCTGCATTACAATGAGTCATTATAGTATCATTACTTTCAAACAATGTTGCTCCGTGTTTTCCCATCCTCATATTAGTTTGAATATCTTCATCTGCCATTTTTTTGGCTGTTTTAATGATATTTTCTTTAATTGTAGTAATGTCGTTACCTTTTTTTGCAACCTTCATTATTTTATCAAGACCCCAAGCAAGATTTACTGCCGTTGGTCTTGTCTCAAAGAGAATTTTTCTTGCTTTTTCCAAGTCATCTAATAGTTTTTCTCTAGTTTTTGCTTTGCTTTGTAATGCTGCTAAAGCCAGGCCAAAAGCACCGGATACGCCAATAGCTGGAGCACCTCTCACCACAAGAGTTTTGATTGCGTTTGCTACATCCTTGTAATCAGTATATTTTACAAAAACAAGTTTGTTTGGCAGTTTGGTTTGATCTATCATTACCACTGTATTATTTTTCCATTCTACCGTTCTAAGACTAGAATAAATTTTTGTTTGTTGTTTCAATATTTCTTACCACGGGCTTGACGTTTTTTTAGAATCTTTGCGTAATCTAAATTAATTTCTTTTATAAGATCAAGTGTCTCATCATTTATCAAATCAAGATTGGGAATTACACAATGTCCTCCAATAAATCCTGGAAACATCTTTGGCCTATTTCCTAAATATTTGTGAATTTCATCTGCAAAAGACCACATTTCATCATAGTTTACTTTGTTTTTTATGGCAATCATATTACTAAGCTGAGCATAGTTTATCAGCCAGCCATAATAGGAAGTATCGCACACTATTTTTGCAAGCTCTAATGTAAGTGGGTTTGACATTTTCTTTGTCTTGACTCCGCATTTTTTCATCAATTTAGAATATTCTGAAGATGCCCAATTTGCTCTAGGTGCACTTGGTTCTATTGCATAAAATTTTGTATATCGTTTTAGATCATAAAGCATTCTTTTGTGTACTCCTCTTGTTGCACTGTAAATAATGGGTGCTGGAAGTTTAGATTGTATAAGATGAGTAGTACCAGGACTTATCGTACTATGAATGACTATTCCTTCTGGTTTGAATTTGCGATAAAGTGATAATACATTAGGAATGAATTTTTTTGTAAAAGGTATACAGATATGTAAAAAACAAGTGTCAAGGTCAGTATGTTTGTCAAATTGTTTTTTATTCATTAATTTTGGATTGATATCGTAACCTACTGCTGTAAATTTCTTAGAGATTAATTTTAGCATAGGAGCTCCAATTTCACCCAACCCTGCAACTAGATCTTTTCTCAATACACATGCAGAATTTGTTTGCCTTTTATTAAGAATACCAAAAATCACATTCTTCACTAATGTGTTTAACAATGATTGAGTATGTGGCTATGCAAAGACAACGATTTTTATAACTAAAGTCATAGTTCATACTAGATTAGTTTTGGATGTATCTGAATATTGGAGGAATCGTGGACCAAGATATTTTGAAGAATTACAAAATCAACCGAAACGTTTACGATCTAGATTAAAAGACCAAGAAGATCATCTTGTAAGATTATTGCAACCTTTTAGATTCAACAGCATATTGGAAATTGGATGCGGTTCTGGCAGATATACAAAAATTCTATACAATCTTTATGAACCAAAAGTATACACAGCTATAGACATATCTAAAGAACAAATAGAAAATGCAAAAAAATACGTATTTAATGACAAAATTAATTTTCAATGTGCACAAATTCAAAATCTAAGTTTAGAAGAAAAATTTGATCTGGTCTTTGCGAGTGAAGTTTTGATGCATATAGATTCTAAAGACATAGATCATGTAATTAAGAAATTGATTTCATTTTCTACCAATAAAATAATTTCAATTGACTGGTTCAATGAAAAGAACATTGGTAAAAAATTAGGTGGATATTGTTATATGCATGATTATAAGACACTTTTCAAAAAAAATGGTGCAAAGATTGTAAAAATACACATGCTACCTCTCTCACTCTCATGGAAATTGTTGAGTGTTTATACACAGTTAAGAGGCAGGGATAGTGTGGAGACACAAGCTATTTTTGAAGTTGATGTTTAATTCGTTATCAAAAACTAAATCTGTATTAGTCAGTATAAAACGGAGAGGGAATAAGATG
>DATIDL010000110.1:0-10600 GCA_035456305.1 Nitrosopumilaceae archaeon | reverse complement strand
ATCAAATGTGCCCTCCTTCCCGTCTTTTTTCAAATGTTCTAGATCAAAATGACATAAACATCCCTCTTCAGCAGATATCATTCTCATTTCATCAATCAGAGTCGTTGATGTATGATATATTTCCATCAACATATTATCAAGTTCTTTAAATAGATCGGATTTTCTTTTTGAAAGTTGTTCAAAGTTTTCATCAGCGCTTGAATATATCTTATCAACAAGTGTATTTGCCAAATTATCATTTTGAAAGAAAATTTCAAAAATCTTTTGTTGATCAGCGTTTTCTTGTCCGATTTCTTTTAATTTTTCTTGGATTATCTTGTTTCCTTGATCAGCAATCTGAGTTTCCAAGTTTTTGGTTTTATCAACTATTTCAGATAATTCCTTTTGTATTTCAATAACTCGATGATTTGGTTTGTAATATAGCAACGCATGATATTGTAATGACATATGACAAGAAAGAAGATAGTTTCCTTCTTGTATCTCGAATTTGAGAAAAATTCGTCTTAGATCCTTATCATTTACAACAGATATCCCTTGAGTTTTCCAATCTGATATTTTTTTTAATATTTCTTGATAGTAGTGCCGTACTAGTGCTGGATCAAACGTAGTCTGATCAACTATTGTACTATCTCCAAGCATGACTTTAATTGGTACATTCTTTGTGTGTTCTGTAATTTTTTCTAAGAATGCTGATCTTACCTTTTCACTTTCTTCAGTCATTTTTTTAATAAACTCATCTTGAGATTTTGATGGGATTTGCACATGTTTCTTTTTTTAAGAGTCACATAAATCTGATATGTGCTTTAAATATCAGACGCGTAGTAAGAAAAATAGTGCCAAAATCTTCATATAAAAAGATAATTTGCTGGAATTGTGATGTTGAGATTGTTCAATATTTTGACCTCAAATACAAGGGTGAGCGTGCACAATGTCCAATATGTGGAGTAAATTTTCCACTAGAATAGATGGTATGAGATAAATTATGAGCGAAGAAACACCACAAGAGCCTCCAAAACCAATGAAAACCAAAGATATTGTAGATATGATGATGGGAGGCAACCGTTCTGAGATCGTAGATACGGAAACCCTGATCAAAGAAGTCCAAAAACGCGTCTGGAGTTCTTTAAAGAAAGGTTATGAATATGATTACTCTCGAGACGATTCGGACAAGTTTTTGCGCCAACACGTTTCCTCAAGAGTGAAAATGATTGTTCTTTATGTCGATTTGGTAGGATCTACTCAATTAACTCTTGAATTGCCAGCAGAAAAGTTGGCAATAATAATCAGTTCATTTTCACAAGAGATGGGATTTGTTATAAAGCATCATGAAGGACATGTTTTGAAATATGTAGGCGATGCAGTTATTGGATATTTTGTGGCAGTAGACAATCCACTAGTAGCTGCAGACAATGCAGTCAATTGTGGAAAGTCGATGATATCAGTAATCGAACGAGGAATCAATCCAATTCTTAATCAGTATGATTACCCTGATCTTAAGGTAAAGATTGGGATGGATTTCGGAGAAAACACCATAGTCAGATATGGTGCAGATGAAATCAAGTCACACGTTGATATTTTGGGCCCTGGAATGAGTATTGCAGCTAAAATCACCAGTCTTGCAAAACCAAATCAGATTCTAGTCGGTGAAGATGTTTATGAAAAACTACATCCATCATTAAAACAAGATTTCAATGAAGTAAAAGGCAATGAAGGCCATTGGGACTATCGTGACAGAGAAACCGGAAAGGTCTATCGTGTCTTTGCATATATTGGTTAGATTGTAAGTCTGTCAGGACATTCTATGTGTTCATAATGGTGATCGGTAAATTTTTCACCGACAATATACATTACTATCTTATACAAATCTGTTGAAACAATACTTTTTTTACATTTCATACAATGCTTTGATATTGTTTTTCCCATTTTATTGGAAAAGATCAGTGCCTTCTATAAGGATCAGCGATCAACTGGATTTGATAAAAATAGAGTCATGATTGACACGATGACATATGTAACGCGTAATTCATGCAAGGAAAGATGAAATATGAGTGTCATAAACAATCAGATATGTGGTATCACGACCCAAAAAAAATACTTGAAGTGTATGGGATAGACATAACCATGATGAATTCACCGTTGGCATTTCCGAGATTACCACAGATGTCAAATCATCCATCAGGAATATCAAAAACAGGTATGCTCAAAGAGAAAATAATTCGTGATAATGCATCAATGCTTGCAAGACTTTCTGGTTTTCATACTGCATTTCAACAATACGCATCAAATCTTTTTGATTTATTGCCGTCATCAAGTCAGTTTGGACCAGGTCATCCAATGCACTCCATGAATTCAATGAATGCATTAGAATCAGAAAACGAACAGCTAAAAAAAGAAAACGCAACACTAAAACAAAATTTAGAAAAAACCAAGAAAAAATAAGTCCAACTTTATTAACTCTGATTACCAATCTATTTTGTGATAAAAACACAAGATCAAAAATGGAAAGATGAGATCATAGCGTATAGAAAGAAATGTCAAAAAATTCTGCTAATTTCAAAGTCAATAAGATACGTAGGACTGATTAATGAATATGGGAGAACTCTGACAGGAATAATAAAACAAGGAACAAACCCAATGTTAAAAGCTGGTCAAGTAAGAAACGAGTTTTTTCTTATTTCAACTATGCTGTCAATGCGCAGTACAAACTATTCTGCAATTGGAGATATGGACTATGCTGTTTTCAAACATAAAAAAGTCATTTTGGTGGTATTTCAACGAAAAGAAGGAATCTATTACATTTCAGTTGATCAAAAAGTATCACCTGATGCTCTAACAAAAATAATCAGTAATATTAAAAAAATAATCTAAAGTGGTGCAAAACCGTGGAATCCTGATGCTTGTTTTGCACTATCAGGTAAGGCCGGCTCAAACAATGATATCATGTATTTATCAGGATCTAAAACTATGGCATTTTTGCCTACTTTATGTGATGTAACCTCACGATATACAGTAACTTTTTGTGACTTGAGTTCTTGAATGGCAGATTCTATGTCTCCAACTACCAAACCAATTACTATGCCGTTCTCAATTGAAGTTCCTGTATTAATTGGTCTACTTGCAGGATGCAAGATTACTGTAGCACCTTGTTTTGCAAGCTCAACCCAGTTTTCTCTTTTATTTTTTATTGGCATTCCTATGATTTCATTATAGAATTTTACCGATCTTTCTAAATCCGATACTGCGATTATCACGCTGCCAAGATGTCTTATGTTCATATCAAGATTTCATACCTCTAGTGTTAAAATCTTTCCTACTATACTACCTGAACCATCGTTTCGGTTCGTTCCACGCCATTTATGTTCTGGATTTCGGTTGTTACATCTTTAATTTGCGATAATGATTTTACATCGATTAGTGCTACAGCATCAAACTGCCCACTTACTGCAAATGAATCGTAAACTGATTTTACCATTCTCAATCTTGCAGCAATTAGTTTTTTTGGCGACTTTACCAAAACTACTGCTTTTACCATCCCATATTCACCTCAACTTCTATCAAAGTTTCTGTTGTAACAATCTCTCTTATTTTTTTGAAATCAATTACAATATTGTTAATTTCGTCAATTGTTCCTTGTAAAACAACTGCAATGTCTGCTCTACCTGTCACTATCATTATTTCACGAATAATTTTACGCGCTTTTTTGAGGCTTTGAATTACGTTGTCTACTTTTCCAGGTTTAACTGCTATTAGACAAAGTGCCCTCATATTGATAATACAACTTGCGTATGGATAAGTGTTTATAGAAATCTAAAAACCATCTTGAATAGTTTATGATTTAATCTTCGGCTTCTTGTGAACGTGCTTCTTCAAGATAAGCTCTTCTTGCTTCCATCTCTGCATCCTTATCCATGTTAGGATCATCTTCTACAACAATAATTCCTGCATCGTCACCTGCAACCAAATCTTGCTTTAACTTTGGTTTAGTTTTTGCAACTTTTTTTGTTGTTTTTTCAGCTGGTTTTTTCTTGCCTTTTTTCTTATCTTTTGATTTATCTTTTGCCATGATGACGACTTTTTTCAAAATTGTAAGCCGTGTTATTAAACTTGTCTCAAAATTTGACTATATTGATCTATGTGAAGCTAAAATTACAGACAAATTGTAGTGCCACCGGCGGGACTTGAACGCGCGACAGCTCGGTCTTCAGCCGAGTGCTCTCCCGGGCTGAGCTACGGTGGCACATCGGAATATCCAATAAGTGGGGAATTAAAGTGTGTCTGTCCTGTTTTTCCATGCAATGTCACTGATCATCTTTCTTTTGTTTATTACACGTGCAATGACAAAAAGTAGATCAGATAATCGATTTATGTAAATCTGACAAAGCTTGTTTATTTGCTCATTTTCTGCAAGACTGATGATTTGAGTCTCTGCCCTTCGTGATATTGCTCTTGCCATGTGAATTTGAGAGGCTACTAAATCACCACCTGGTAAAATAAAATATGTTATTTGAGACAATTCACTTTCCAGTTTGTCAATGTGGTTTTCAAGAAATTTTATCATGTTTTCAGTGATTCGGTTTGTGTTGTTTTGTAGATTGTCATTGGCAAGATCTGCACCTAAAACAAATAGATCGTTTTGAATTTTTTCTAGCAATTCATGGATGTCTTTATCATGCAGTGACGAAAGTGCTATTCCTAAAGCAGAGTTTACTTCATCTATTGCACCATATGCAATTATTCGTGGATTGGATTTTGATACCCGCTTTCCCCCTATAAGACCAGTTGAGCCGTCATCCCCTGTCTTTGTATAGATTTTTACCAATACATGATTTGATAGTTTTGGCGTTTTTATCTTGTTCGAATTATTTAATAGTGGTATCCATGGGCGATTAGAGCATGACAGAGTTAGTGTGTCCATATTGCGAATCAAAATTTGTCGATAAAAAAGACCTATCAAAGCACATTGATAGATTACATGGCGGAGCAGGACTGCTAGAAGGCGATACAAGGAAGTTCTAATTGCTATTTGATTTTTTCAATATCATAACAGAACTAAAAAAGACACCACGAAAAGGTTGGAAAGATAAGGCGGGCATAGAATCACCTGAATCCGTAGCAGATCATTCTTTCAACATGGCAATTATGGCAATGGTCTTATCGGATTTAGATGGTATGGGTACGGAAAAAATACTAAAAATGGCGTTACTCCATGACGTGGCAGAATCTATCACTGGAGACTTGACTCCAGATGAGATTTCAAAAGAAGATAAAACAAAATTAGAAAAACAAACCATGCAAGAAATTTTAACAAATCTGCCCTCAAGTCTTTCAGAAAAATATGTTGCAATTTGGGACGAATATGTTAATGGGTATTCAAAAGAGGCGGTATTGGTACATGATATTGATCGTTTGGAAATGGCGCTGCAGGCAAGAAAATACCTTGCAGAGGGAAAACCGTTAGACAAGCTTGATGTATTTTTTTCTAGTGCTCGAAAAGACATCAAAAGTGAAAAAATTTTGAAACTCTTAGATGAGATATCCTATAAATAACAAAAACTCATTCAATACAATATGCAGTACTTTATGGCGCTCAAAATAGGAGAAAAACGAGTAAAAGAAGCCAGAGAGTATCTGAACAAATATGCTAACGGTGCTGCCATGCCAGCTCTTGCACTCAAAGACAACAAAACAAATGTCTGGGAACCAGTTGGTGAAGAAAATCTCTATGCAGTACTTAATGATGCAGGCGGATATGTACTAACAGATGTTAGCGGATACATGATTGTACTTTGCGATAAAAATGGAATTTCCAAAGCCATCGCAAGAGGATTAAGCACGGAGCGAAAAGACTCCATGATAAAGATGCTACAAGTAGACAATATTCAAGAATACAAAGGAGATGTTTCTCTTCCAGTGTAAGGGTTTACCGTTTAAGACTATATCTAGATAAAATTACTGCCATGCCAAAAATCATAGAGAGCGTCAACAGAACTGTTGGAAACTCGGGAATCACATTATTTCCTACTATCTCAATTTTCTTTGCATCATTAGATATTAAGAAACTAAGTCGTGTTTCATCGCCATGAGAGGATAATTCGTATCCTTTTTCTTCACCATCAATAAAAAGTGTAAATTCATTATTTTCTGCAGAAATCACTTCATTTGGGAATCGTATCCATAATACTTCTGTTTGTGATACGTTGTCTAATTGTATCAACAAAGAATAATTTTCAGGAACAATAGATATTGATTGAATTGAACCAGAGGTGTCAGTTTCATCAATCGGAGACATACCATAAAAAATTGTGTAAGTGTTATCACCCACTGTTAACAAATACTTTTGTCCTGATAATTGGGCAAGATCCGGGATTGTCACATAAGATTCAGCTGGATTTACATCACTTCCATAGACTAGTTGAAAAAATAATGAAAGAGAAAATACTGATAATAAAACAGAAATGGATAATCTAATATTACCATGGTTTTTGTTAAAATGTAATTTCATAAATTTTTAGTTTAAATTTTGTACAATTAAATGAAATTCTAGTTATCAGATATGATTTTCACCGACAATAATTGTCAATTGAATACATATACCAATTCCAGTAAAATCCGTCATGATAAGTACAAATGCAGTGTTTGTCGCAGTACTAGTCTGCATCGCCATAATCATATTGGCATTTGTTGCCTTCCCGTTTTGGAATTTGATTCCAAGCATGGTAACAGAAACTGGTACAATAGTTTTCAAAGGGGAATCAGGATGTGTTGTAGAAACAACAGATCACTACCTTGTATCGGTTGACTCGTGTGATGGGAATGTAGGCGATACAACACATGTGACATTTGATTCAAAAATTAAACAACGTGCAAGAGCATTCTTGCCGTAAATCCACCTTTTATTCGATTTTTCTCATATACATAAAATATCTAGACAAAAATCCGGTTGTTTTTCGACTTGATATTACATTAAATTAGTACAATTACACCATTCTAGGCATGACACATAGATTTGAGCATGAAATCGAAGTACATGGTCATCTCATAGATTCGATGATACTTACAAAGATTTTTGATGTCATAATGGATCTAGGTGGAGAATTTCAAGTCCAAGAATTCAAAGTAGGTAAAAGAAAAAAAGATGAAAGTTATGCCAAGCTGCTAATACAAGGAAAATCACAAAAACATCTTGATGAAATTCTTGAATCAGTATATCGCGAAGGTGCTACTTCAAAGATTCAACAAAAAATTACACTAAAACAAGCACCAAAAGACATGGTCATGCCAGATAATTTTTACAGTACAACAAATAATCGTACAGATGTTTTCCACAAGGGCAAATGGATTAAAGTTGAAAACATGATGATGGACAAATGCATTGTAGTCAAAGGACAACGTGCGTGGTGCTCACCAATACGTGAAATCAAAAAAGGAGACATGATCATAGTAGGAGAAAGTGGGATAAGAATTACACCTCCAGAAAGGCCAAGAGAAGGTGTGAATCTTTTTCAATTTATGGGCAGTAACAGCTCAAGTGAACGACCGACACAACACATTGCACGGAAAGTTGCACATGATATTTACAAGACAAAAAAAGAAAAAGGCAAGATTGTTCTAGTAGGAGGTCCTGCCATAGTGCATACTGGTGCGTCAGATTCTATAGCTACTCTGATAAGACTTGGATTTATTGACGGAGTGTTAGCTGGAAATGCCTTGGCTGTTCATGATATAGAATATTCCACTCTTGGTACATCTTTGGGAATGAATGTTCAAAATGGGACATTGGCAGTAAGGGGGCACCGAAATCATATGCAGGCAATCAATTCTGTATTCAAGGCTGGTTCCATATCAAAAATGGTCTCAAATGGCACGCTCAAAAAAGGAATAATGTACGAGTGTGTAAAAAGAAAAATTCCGTTTGTTTTAGCTGGTTCATTAAGAGATGATGGACCATTGCCTGATGTCATGACAGATATGATAGCAGCTCAAAAAAAATACAAAGAGATTCTAAAAAACGCAAAGATGGTAATTATGATTTCTACTATGCTCCATTCAATAGCTACAGGCAACATGCTTCCGGCAGAAGTCAAAGTTATTGTAGTGGATATCAATCAGCCAACAGTTACAAAATTAATGGATAGAGGAACATGGCAAGCGTTGGGCATAGTCTCTGATGTTGGAGCATTTTTGCCTCTAGTAACACAAGAAATTCAAAAACTCATCAAGTGACGTAATAAAATAAAAGTTTGAGAAAGACTACGGGTTATTTTGCATCATATCAGAACCCATCATGTTCTGCCAATTGGTATTGTTCATCATCCAAGGACCCATCCAGTTTTGTTGGAATTGCTGATTTCTCATCAAATCTTCCATAAATTCATGGTGTTCCAACATATTGCTAAACATTTGTTGTCTTAGATTTGGATCATTCATCATGTAGCTGGCCATGTTTGAGCCCATCATGTTTCCCATCCATTGCATGTGGCCTGAATTTTGTATCATTGCACTATGCATGCCTTGCATGAATTGCTGATTCTGCATCATTGATCCCATCCACTGATTCATCATCTGAGGATTTTGTACTATGCTGTTCATCATTTGTTGATGAAATTCTGGATCCTGCATCATTTTTTGCATCAATTGAGGATTTTGCATCATATATGCAGGATTATAGGTATTCGTAAAAACACTATAACCCACTCCAAGACCGACAAAAAATAACCCTGCGGAAATGCCGACCCATATGTATTGATTAACCATACGTAAAGTTAGAAAGTTGAATAATTATAGACAATGAAAAATATCATCAATGAGAATCAATGTTGAAAAGATCAATTATCTGTCTAAAACAAATGCACGTTTGATGACAGGGGATTCTTTGACTTTATGTATGAACATCTCCATTTGTTTACCAATACCTATTGGTTCTTGCTCTCTAAGGATATCATGAGAACGGTTAAGCTTACGAGTTTTTTCAGAATATATTGTAAAAAGAAGATCATTTTTTGATACAGTATCTCCGTGTTTTTTATTAAAGATTATTCCTGCACCTTTATCTTTTGGGGCACCAGCAGCTCTAGCAATTTCTACTAATGCATTATTATCCATCCAAAGAACCTGTCCAGATTTTTTTGCTTTAACCTGTAACAAATGTTCTCCAATCACTAGATCTTTAGGCTTCAGGTCAGAGTTTCCACCTTGAAGAGAAATTATTTCTCTGAGTTTTTTTCTGCTTTTCCCGTACGTAGTATTTCTTTTGCAAGATTGTAACCATTCTTTTTTCCAGTGATTTCAAAAATTGCACCTGCAATATGACATGCCTTGTCTACAAGATCTGGCACATTGGTTTTGTTCATCAAAACCTCAAGGGCTTCTTTTGCTTCAAGTACAGGGCCCATAGTATAACCAATAGGTTGTTCACCATGTGTTACTACACAATGTGTATGTATGTTCAATCTTCTTCCAAGCTCGATTATATCTTTGGCAAGAAGATCAGCTTCACCTATGGTTTTTACTTTAGCACCTCTTCCTGCAGGGATATCAACAACGAGGTGAGTTGCTCCCACTGCTTTCTTTTTACTCATAATCGAAGGCAGAAGTAGTGGATCTATGTATAACGAATATTCTGTTTTGACAAAAATATCATCAGCTGGTGCTAATTCAAGAGCACCGCCCCATACTATACAACCATTACATTTTTTGACGACTTTTTGCATTTCTTCACTTCCGAGATTGACAGGCATTAACACTTCTGCTCTGTCTGCAGTTCCAGCCGCAGATGTTATTGCTCTAGATGATGTCTTTGGAATTGTCAGTCCTGCAGCAGCTACTATGGGTACAACAAGTAATGTGGTCTTATCTCCAGGAACCCCACCAATACTATGCTTATCAACTATAATTTTGGCATCAAGTTTCAATTGTTTTCCAGTTTTAACCATGGAAGAAGCTAAACTTGTGGCTTCATCAAGGCCCAAGCCTTGTATGTGTAACGCAGTAACAAATGATGCGATTTCTCCCTCGTTAAGATTTCCTGCTACTACATCTTTTACGATCTCATAAATTTCATCATAAAGTAATTTTTTACCTGATAATTTATTGCGTATGAATTGTAATGATTTTGGAAAAGAAGATACTTCTACATCAACAACCGAATTTTGATTTATTGATAGTGTTTTTCGTATTTCTTCATTTATTCCAATGAAACCTTTTTTCATTGAAGTAGTAGCAACGTTTACTATTGCTGTGATTTCCTTCGTTGCCTTTATTTTCACTCTGCCTGATGCAGTGACACCAATTTCATCTGCATCAAGTTTGTTTAGAAATACGATTGGTTTTCCACCTGATTCGATTCCCAAAATGTCTACTTGTAGTTTCATCTAAAACGATCTCATATTACAAATTTTCTCACTTTTAGTAGGACAGTGCAATTATCATATTTGATTATCATGTGTAGGAATATCATGATGTTATATTTTATGTTCTGTCTCATATTCATGCATGAATGGTGAATCAAATGCATGACATGTGTATGAATAAATTCAGTGGTTTTGAGGGCTAGTTTCTATACAGAATATTTTGAACCAGATTTTGTAATCGATGTAATCTA
>DATIDL010000109.1:0-4208 GCA_035456305.1 Nitrosopumilaceae archaeon | reverse complement strand
ACTAGATATTTGTCCATACAGATGATAAATCTCAAAACAATATATCCTTTTGATTCTATCTGTCTTGTATTCAAACATGCGTAACAAAACATTAGAGATAATTGGATTTGTCCTCATAGGTGTAATGATTTATGCCATGTTTGGTGGTGGAGAAAATGGTCCAATCTGGATTATTTTTTGGCCATGTGCAATAGGGCTCGTTGGAATTAATGTATATCGTGCAAAAAAGAAAAAACAAATAAAATAAAGATTTCAAGATTGCGTTTTTTTGGTATTGAATCGGTTGTTAAAACAAAAAGTTTTGTTTTTGTATAAAAATCTGGCAAAAAGAAAAAAACCGACAGATCTATAAAGGAGGATTCCTTCGTAAGTTTCGGGAGAAATATGAGAGAGATTTTAGCATGGTGGAACGGTTTAGGTAAGGAACTTGAAGTTGATCTTGAAAGTCAAGAAGAAAATAATGCAAGCAAGTAAATTTTGAATTTTAATTTAATATAGATATCTTTAAATTTCGTAGCATATCCGATTTTAGAGTATCAGAATGACTGAAAAAATCGATGTAGTTGGAATCAATGTTTTGAAGCAAAATGGTGCAAATGTAGACGAAATCACAAAGCTGCTAGTCTATAATGCATCAGTTGAATTCACAGCATACTATTACTTTACACTCCTTAGAGCACACTGTACTGGCATGGAAGGTGAAGGCATCAAAGGAGTGATCGAAGATGCAAGACTAGAAGATCTTAGTCATTTTGAATCATGTATAGAAAGAATTCATCAACTTGGCGGAACACTTCCAATCGATGCCACAGATTTCATCAAAATGTCAGGTTGTGAATTTTTGCAACTGCCACAAAATAGAACTGATTTGAAGTCAATTCTAGAAAAATGTCTGAAAGCTGAACAAGGAGCAATCGTAAACTGGAATAAGATGTGCAATTTGACTTTTGGTAAAGATCCAACCACATATGAGATCGCAAAAGACATTCTTGCAGAAGAAATTGAGCACGAATCATGGTTCCTAGAGCTTTTACACGGCAGACCGTCTGGACATATGCGAAGAAAATATTCTGGTGAAAGACCTCACACACGCAAGCATTCTAGAGCATTAGATCATCTCTAGACTGAAAATTAAATTTCATTTCAAAAAAAGCCTCGAGCGGGATTCGATCCCGCGGCCTAACGCTTACGAGGCGTTCGCTCTACCAGGCTGAGCTATCGAGGCACGGTTCGCTTTGTCATCAGAGTTTATAAAAAGCCTTTGTGCTTTTGATTCATTGAAAGTATCCATCTCCGGTGTGAGAGGAATCTTTGGTCACGATCTCAACCTCAATGATGTAATAAAATTTTGTCAGAATTTTTCTGTACTAGTGAAATCTAAAAAATGTGTTGTAGCTCAAGACACAAGACCATCAAGTAAAATTCTCAGTGAAGTAGTGCTTGCATCTCTGATGGAAAGAGGTATTGATGTATACAACTTGGGAATAGCACCAACTCCTGTCATATTTAGAGAGGCAAGAAAATATGGTAGCGGTGTGATGATCACATCGTCACACAATCCTTTGGAGTGGAACGGTCTGAAGTTCATACTAGAAGGCAGAGGAATAAATGAAACTGAATTAGAACAGATCAAAAAAGAAAATAAACTAACAAAAGAGAAGATTGGTTCTGAATCACAAATTGATTCAGAGTATATACAGGATGCAATAAAATTAATTGGTCCTGTAGAAGGATCTCCAAGAGTAGCCATAGATGTTGGTGGAGGGGCAGCCTTTCATGTTGCACCTAACTTGCTTCACGACATAGGTTGCAAAGTGCAAACAATAAATGAAAAGCCTGGAATTTCTTCACGAGGCCCAGATCCTACTGCAGATAAATTAAATGACTTAATTTCAGCCACAAAAAAATGTGACATCGGATTTGCTTTTGATTTAGATGGAGACAGACTAGTTGTTGTAAAGGATGGTAAAAAACAAACACCGGATATTACACTTGGTCTTGGAATTGCAAAAGCCATCGAGATAGGATACAAAAGGTTTGTTCTTAGCATAGATACAAGTGTATCAGTTGAGAAATTCATCAAAGACCATGGTGGTCAGGTACACAGATCCAAAGTGGGCGAAGCAAATGTTGTAGATTTAATGTTAAAGACAAATTCTCAGGCAGGCGGAGAAGGAAGTAGTGCAGGATTTATTCTGCCAGAATTCAACATGTGTCGGGACGGTCTATTAACTAGCGGATTGATAGCTGCCATGCTTGGGACTAGTACTTTTACTGATGTCATGAAATTCATGAGTGGATATTTGCAGTTAAGAACAAAGGTGGATGTAGAAGCTGAATTTCATGAAAAAACATTACAGGTTCTATCTGAAAAAATGAAAGAGAAGTACAGTGATGTGATAACAATCGATGGTATAAAATCAATCATAGATGAAGACAGCTGGACACTCGTACGGCAATCAAATACTGAACATATTGTGAGAATATCAACAGAATCAACCAGTGCAGACAAGGCAAAAATGATTCAAAAGCAGGTCATAGAATTAGTAAATCAGAGTTATGAGCAAGCTAAACGAAGCAGAAATAATTAGAATATTTCAACAGCGATTTGGGAGAAAATCAAAGTTTGTACCTGAAGATGTTGAGATCATCAGACTGGACAAAACTATCTTTGTTACCAAATCAGACATGCTAGTTGAAAGTACCGATGTTCCACAAGGTATGAAGACTAATCAAATTGCAAGAAAGAGCATGGTTGCCTGCGTAAGCGATTTTGCGTCAAAAGGAGTAAAGCCTACCTATGCCACTATCTCGCTTGCAATTCCAAGGAGTTTTTCCAGATCCAAGATAAGCGATCTAGCTAATGGATTTATGAAAGCATCAAAAGAATTTGGCGTTAAAATAATAGGTGGAGACGTAAATGAGGGAAAAGAAATTGTCATCGAAGTATCAATGTTTGGAGTTACAAAAAAAATAGTTAACAGGAAAGGAGCTAGATTAAAAGACATAATCATAACATCAGGCCCATTTGGATATGCTTCTTCGGGCCTAAAAATTATTTTAGAACATATTAAAGCAGATTACAAGTTTTCAAAAAAATGTAAAAATCTAGTTTTTGTCCCAAAACCAAGATTGGGTTTTGGTTTGTCCATTGCAAAATACATTTCATCTTCAATGGATTCAAGCGATGGATTGTCTACAACACTAAATGAAATGAGCAAGCAAAGCAAAAAGAAATTTGTAATAACAAAACTTCCTAGCAATCCAGAAGTGAAGAAATTTGCAGATGCAAATAGAATCAGATTTACTGATCTAGTTTTTCATGGAGGTGAGGAATATGAGATTGTTGCTACAGTCTCAAAGAACAATTTATCAAAGATTAAACGAATTGCCAAAATTCAAAAAATTCCATTATTTGAGATAGGATATGTTACAAGTGGCAAAAATGTCATTTATCAGCAGAAAAACAAAATCATCAAAGACGCGGGTTGGCTTCATTTCAAATCCTAATGTTTTTTAAACCCAAGCAGAGCTTGGAAAATGTTGTCTGAACAAGAAGCCAAGGAAAAATGGGGAATTGCCCACATCTATAGTAGTTATAACAACACAATTGTTCACATAACAGACGTCTCAGGTGCTGAGACTGTTGCAATTAGCTCTGGTGGCAGACATGTAAATGCAGACAGATACGAATCGTCTCCATATGCAGCAATGAAATCTACAGGTGCAGTAGTAGAAGCAGCACATGACAAGGGCTTTACTGGACTTCACATACGAGTTAGAGCGGTTGGCGGAGTTGGTGCCAGAGTACCTGGCCCTGGTGCACAAGCAGCAATTAGAGCACTAGCAAGAGGCGGATTTAAGATAGGAAGAATTGATGATGTCACTCCTATTCCACATGATACGACCCGAAAGAAGGGCGGCAAACGTGGAAGAAGGGTCTAGTCCTCAAGCATTTTCATTCTTACTTTGCAGTTTTTAGATTCAAAAAATTTTGTAACAAATCCAGTAAATTTCTCTTGAAATGCTTTTCCCTTTGTGTCCATTATCTGAGTGCCAAATTTTTCTTGCATACCTACAAGTAATTCATTCTTGAATAATATCTTAAAGAAACTCCAACCAAATTTTTCAATTGGCTCACTAAGCAAAAAACCATCAGTTACTCCACAAGATAATTGAAGATCTTTCATTACTGAAGAAACAAGTTC
>DATIDL010000108.1:0-3509 GCA_035456305.1 Nitrosopumilaceae archaeon | reverse complement strand
AAGTGAGCAATACTTATAAAAAGAATAAAAATTTGTAACAAAAAATTTCCATATGAAACCAAATAAATGAATTTTTGTTTTATTTTACAAAATTAATTTTGGTGAGACATAATAAAAATTACTGTTTAGCGAATCTAACATGATCATGGAATTGTAAGAGCATACCAAACATTTCTCTTCCAGTTTCTGTAAGTTCATATTTCTCTTCTTTGCCATCCATTTTAGAAATCATATAATTTTTGGATTGTAACCATTCCAAATATCTCATAAATGAAGTCCAGCTTATTCTAGTGGCAAGATGTAAGTGTGTTTTTTTCATAGAAGAGTTTTGTGAAAATGCAGTTGCAATACGGCTAAGAACTTCAATATTAGCTCTAAATTCTCGCTTTACCATCTTAGATGATATCTCAAGTATTGCACACATCTCACATGTAACCAACTATCGCTTACTTTGCTTTAAAATGTTTTGTACGGTTTCTACTATTACATTAATTATCAATCAAAGATTAAAAAATTTGTATAATTCTTGTATTCCCATATAGTCTATAAGATTGTAGTGAGAATTTCATATCATACATTTGATTACATTGTAAAAATGTGTGAGTAGATTCTGAAAAATCCATACGTATTTTGTGTTGACACCGCCTGACGCATCTTGACACAATCATAGTTCAGATACATGATACAGGATTCGAATGTCATCGTATGATTGTAAATAGATTTTTTGTATGTACAGTATCAAACATACACAATATTTTATAATTAAACAGACTTCGATTTTTTAGATGATATCATATGGAAGTTTTGGAAAGAGTGCCAACCACTAACAGAATAACATTACGGTTGCCAAACCAAGTTTTGGAAATATTAAAAACAGAAGCAGAGAAAAAAGATCTACCTCTGAATGCGCTGATAACTAAGATCCTTTACAAAAACATATCATTTGATCTGCATGTCAAAGCAATGCCAAACATAACAATACCACATGATTTATTCATTAATTTTATTGATAAAATCGATGATTCGTTTGTAGAAGATATTGCCAAGGCAGGACCCACTACAGTTAAGAAATTATTCAAAATTCTGGGCATAAATTATGATTTGGATCAAATAATATACAACTATTTTGACATGATTGGAAAATATTGCGAGTGGTATCAATTTTCACATCAAGCAAAACATGACAAATACCGACTTGTATTTAACAGTACATTAGGCCCCAAATGGACAAAATTCCTTGCAATGTACGTGAGATCTATACTTGAATCACTAAAAATCCGTATTGATGAGATGTCAATCAATGATGGACTAGTAGTCTTCGAGTTCTCTCATAGATAATTGACTCAAACTGACACAGTGTGCCTCTAAATGCCTATTAGTCATTTCCAAAAATGGAAATAACGATCAAAAATGAGCACAAATAAGACACGCATTCTCAAATATCTAGGATCACATGGTTTTACAGAAAAAAAATTATTGTTAATTTTGAATAGTAAAATTCCACTTTTGTTGAAAACCAGAATTTTAGACAAAACTAGTTTTTTTAGAAATATAACTATTACTGCTCTATCATCAGTAAAAAAGCTACGCGTCTTTTATTTACCATGTTTGGAAATGAGATTGAAATGAAAAACATGGTAGAATCAAATCATGGATCAAAAAATTTCCAATTAAGTGCAGACTCAATTGGAACTACAATGAAGACACAAAATTTTCTTGTTCAAAAATGTTCATTGTGCAATGAGGCGATGGAGCTGGTTGAGGGTGATACAATCTATGGCGACAGGTGGTATCATGGAAATTGTTGGAATTTAATGAAAAAAGGAGAATGCATGCAATGATTTTTGAGCAAATACATCAAACCAAAGGAAAAGACAAAAAAATTCTGATAGTCGGGTTGGGTCAAATAGGGTATAGCAATGCAGAATACATGACATCAAGAGGGCTGAATGTAGATGGTTATGACATCAGTGAAAAAGCAGTACAAAGAGCATTACATGACAAAGTAATTCAAAATAGTGCTACCAGCTTTAAAGGATATGACTATTACATAATTTGTATTTCAACTCACAGACCAGAAAATATGTTTATGCCATATCTTGATGGACTCTTTGAAATAGCTCACAGAATTGCACGAGAGGGAAAAACAGATGCCCTTGTGGGAATAGACAGCACGATTACCAGAGGAACATCCAATAAAGTAAAACAAATTCTTGGCCACAGACTACACGTAGTACATGTGCCACACAGATTTTACATAAACGAGAAGAAAGAGCACGGAGTAAGACAAACAAGAGTGCTTGGAGGCTGTGATACATGTTGTGCAAAAGAAGCCAAGTATTTTTACAAGGAGATGCTAGACATACCTTTGCACATAGTAAATTCTGTTGATGTTGCAGAGCTTTGCAAAATAGTTGAAAACTCGCATAGATTCATCGAGATTGCTTTTGCTGAAGAGCTAAAGATGGTATGTGATTATTCTGACATTGATTTTGACGAATTAAGAAAGGCAGTAAATACTAAATGGAATATCAAAATTCTTGAAGCAAAAGAAGGCATTGGAGGACACTGTCTGCCAAAAGACAGCCAGATGTTTTTGGATTTCTCAAATAACTTGCTAGTGACTAGCCTAATCAGAGCTGCAAAAATGATTGACCAGCAATACAGATTCCACTTGGTTCAAAAAGTAATACCTGAAATGCCTATGGCAACATAGAGGTTAAATTTATGAAAATTGTCCATGTCGGTGCAATCTCTACTGGTATAGTAATTCTACTTGGAATTGTGATGGTAATACCACCCTTCATCCAGCCTAGTCCTCCACTAAAAGTTGCATTTGCTTTTAGCGCAATAGATGAAAATAATGCGCTTAATTGGTGCAGGGATTTATCACAGGTTTTAGAAAAATACGATATCAAGGCCACAGTATTTGTTACTGGTAGAATAGCTGATCTACATCCAAACTGTGTTAGGGGTTTCTCAGATAATATCGATATTGGAAGCCAGACCTATCATTATGTATCACTTACAACAATTAATGATTATGAGGCACAGCTTGATGAAATAAAACAAGGTAAAGAAGCAGTAGATAGAGCAGGAAAACTATCTTCTAAGGTTTTTAGAGCCCCTTATGGAACAACTGATGAAAATATTTATTCCCTTTTGCGTAGTTCAGGAATTCTTGCCGACTTTTCGTATGAATATCAATACAACAAATACTATCAAGGAGATTTCATTAAATTTGATCTTAATGAATATGATGGTAATGAACATGATACCGATTTCTTTCGTTCACTTCCAGTAACTAATCCAATACTCATTACTTTTGATGATTCTACACCAGTAGAGAAGATTGACGATTTTATTTCGAAGCTAAAATCTCGTCATATTGTTTTTGTAAATGCTTCTGAGCTAACTGGAATTGAATTAACTATTCGCCAAGGAGTGAAAAATTGACATTAGAGCTTGAAAATTATCTTCACAAAAATATTCAGAACCAAAAATGCGGT
>DATIDL010000107.1:0-4278 GCA_035456305.1 Nitrosopumilaceae archaeon | reverse complement strand
TAAGACTCATCAAAATATTGATTGGTGGATAAACACCTTGTCTGAATAAATCTCGTCCAAGTACAACTTGTCCTTCTGTAATGTATCCAGTAAGATCAGGTATTGGATGAGTGATGTCATCAGATGGCATTGATAAAATTGGAACTTGTGTAACACTTCCTTTTCTTCCATTTAATTTTCCTGCTCTTTCATAAATTGTTGAAAGATCAGTATAGAGATAACCCGGATAGCCTTTTCTTCCAGGTACTTCTTCTCTTGCTGCACTGATTTCTCTTAGTGCTTCTGCATAATTTGTCATGTCTGTAAGTATGACAAGTACGTGCATGCCAAGGTCATATGCTAGATACTCAGCTACTGTAAGTGCTACACGAGGTGTGATGATTCTTTCAATTGCAGGATCGTCAGCAAGATTAAGGAATAGTACGCTTCTTTTGAGCGCGCCAGATTCCTCAAGACTTCGCTTGAAATATTGTGCTTCGCTGTATTGCACTCCAATTGCTGCAAAGACCACAGCAAATTCTTCACCACTTCCAATTACTGTTGCTTGTCTAGCAATTTGAGCAGCTAAGATGTTGTGTGACATTCCAGAACCAGAAAATATTGGAAGCTTCTGACCTCTAACAAGAGTAAGCATTCCGTCTATCACAGAAACGCCAGTTTGGATAAAGTCCTTTGGATAATCTCTTTGTTCTGGATTCATTGGTTCACCGTTGATATCTAAAAATTTAGCAGCTATTGGATCAGGAAGTCCGTCATTTGGTCTACCAAGTCCATCAAATACTCTACCAAGAATTTCAGCAGAAACTGGCATGGTCATTGTTTTTCCAATGAATTTTGCTTTTGTTCCAGAAATTGAAAGGCCTGTTGTTCCTTCAAAAACCTGAACTATAGCTTTTCCAAATCCAACTTCCATGACTTTTCCTAGTCTTTTTTCTCCGCTAGTTGTTTGAATTTCTACAAGCTCATCAAATGAAGCCTTGTCTACTCCATCAACAATAACAAGTGGTCCTTTAATTTCTGCAATTTTGCTGTATTCTATTCCGCCCTCTAATGTCAAGTTGCGACTTTCACTCCCATGATGTTTTTGAATTGTTCATTCATCAATGAATCAAGTTGATCAAGTTTTGCAATTTGATCGTCAGGAACTTCCATTCTTGCTTTTAGCATATTACCAATTACTGACATGGCACGAATGTCTGGAAGAGTTGCACCTTCTTTTAGCGCACGTTGGCCTCCCTTGTAGAAATTAACCATGAGTTTTAGAAGCTTGAGTTGTTTTTTGGGGCTGCAATAGGTATCTACATTATCAAACGAGTTTTGTTGTAAAATTCCTATCTTTATCATTCTCGCTACTTCCAAGATGAGTTTTTCTTCATCTGGTAGTGCTTCAGGTCCTAGTAATCTTACGATTTCTTTTAGGGTGTCTTCTCTTTGTAGTATAGAATATGCTTCATTTCTAAGATGCAGCCATTCATCACTAACGTTTGCACTCCACCACTTTGCAATGTCAGATAGATATCCAGAATAGCTATTCATCCAGTTAATTGATGGATAGTGTCTGGAATATGCAAGTCTGGCATCAAGTGCCCAGAAAGTTTTGATGAATCTAATTGTGTGAGTTGTTACAGGTTCTGTAAAGTCACCTCCAGATGGGGATACCGCGCCAACAAGTGTTACAGAGCCTTCTCTTTCTGGACTGCCAAGAGCACTAACACGTCCTGCTCTTTCATAAAATTCTGCTAATCTTGACGCAAGATATGATGGATATCCTTCTTCTGCAGGCCTTTCTTCTAGTCTTCCGCTCATTTCTCGCAAAGCTTCTGCCCATCTGCTTGTCGAGTCTGCAACAAGTACGACATGTTTTCCCATGTCTCTGTAGTATTCAGCAATTGTAACTCCGGTGTAAATACTTGCTTCTCTTGCAGCTACTGGCATGTTACTTGTGTTTGCAACAAGAACAGTTCTTTCCATCAAGGGTCTTCCAGTAGTTGGATCTTTTAGATGTGGAAATTCTACAAGGACTTCGGTCATCTCGTTTCCTCTTTCTCCACATCCAATGTAAACGACAACTTGGGAATCTGCCCATTTTGCAATTTGGTGCAATGTTACAGTTTTTCCAGTACCAAATGCACCAGGAATGGAACCTGTTCCTCCCTTTGCTATTGGGAAGAATGTATCAATGACACGCTGTCCTGTGATTAATGGAACTGTAGGATCAAATCTCTGTCTATATGGTCGCGGTTTTCTTACTGGCCATCTATGATACATCTTTAGTGGGATTTTCTTTCCATCACTTTCTGTAACAGCTATCTCTGTCTCAAGGTCGTATTCACCTTCACCAACAATACTAGTTACTTTACTAACAGGATGGTCAGGTGGAACAAGAATACTGTGGTTGATTAGTTGAGTTTCCTGCACTGTTCCAAGTACGTCTCCTCCTTGTACTTGATCACCTACCTTAACAGTTGGTGTAAACTTCCATTTTTTTGTCATGTCAACAGGAGTTGTTGTAACTCCTCTGCCAATAAAAGAGCCAGATTTTTTTGAAAGTTCGTTTAGTGGTCTTTGTATTCCATCATAAATTTGTCCAATGATTCCAGGACCAAGTAAAACACTCAGTGGAGCACCAGTACCGACAACTGGTTCTCCTGGTTTAAGACCGCTTGTTGATTCATAAACTTGGATGAATGCAACATCACCTGTTAAACGAATTACTTCACCAATGAGTTTTAGATTTCCAACAGAAACTGTTTCATACATTTTTGCGTCAGACATTCCGTCCGCTTTGACTGCAGGTCCACTAACCCAAACAATTTTTCCTTTGGCGACCAAAGCTATCTACCGAATCTGACTGCAATGTCTTTCCTTATTAAAGGCTTTAGACGTTCGATTCTTGCATCGATCGTATTATCAAAGCTCATCGATCCATCTTTTGATTTTACTATAATACCACCAATACAATTTATTGTGTTAGAAGATAGTGTTGCTCCAGAAAACTTGGACAAAATTGATTGTATGACTGATTTATCTTTTGAATTACATTCCACTGTAACGTTAGATGTGCCAAGTGCTTTTACTGATTCATCAAGTAGCTGTGTCATGAGTTTGGTATAGTCTTCGTTTCGTACCAAAAGATTCAGTTTTGCTATGGCTTTTGCAAAGACCTTCTCAACTGACTCCTCAACTAAGACCAACTGCTTGTTTCTTGCCTCAAGTGCAGAGCTGCCTACGATTTGTTTTTGGAGTTTGTCTGCCTCTTTTTTGGCATCCGCAAGTATGCTGTCGTACTGCTGTTCAAGCAAGGAAAGGGAGTTAGAAAGCGTATTTTTAGAATCCTCAAGTGACTGTGTTAGGCTTGCGAGGAGTTCATTTTCAGATTGATTAAGAATTTTATCAACGGTTTTCTCTAGTGCAGGGCTAGATGTCATCGATCAGCCGTTTACTGCTAACAGATTTGAATGTTTTGTCAAGCAAAAAAAAATTTCTTAGAAACGTTTTAAAAACGTGGCATCATCCGAAAGTCTGTCTTGGTAGTAGCAGATCTAATGTTGGGAACAATTGTAGTACCAAGGACAGAGTCTCCAGAAGCAATATCAAGACTTACAGAATTTGAGTGGTTTCATAAGATAGAAACACAAAACGATACGGTCACTCCAGAAATCGATGATTTGTTATTAAAGGCTCAAAAATTATACCAGTCAATTGATGAAGTTGTAAAAGGTTTGCAGATTCCTGCCAGAGTTGGCATAATGGAAGTCTTGTTCAAGGGACTAGTAATAAAAAGAAACCAGTATCAACTTGATGAAATTGCATCAATGATCAGTGACTTGGAAAAAAAGAGTGGCTCTATTATTGATAATCCAGCAAAGCTTCTAGAAGATCATGCAAACACAAAACGCTCTCTTGAGGAATACACCAGTCTTAGAGACACACTTGAGGTAGTAAAAAAAATGAATGTAAACATAGGCGATTTAGGCCAGATGAAATATTTTTACACAAATCTGTTTGTGATAAATTCTTCAGATTATGCAGAAATTAGCCGTTCTCTTGAAGGCATAACAATTTTCAAATATGATTTGGACAACAAACTAAAAACTGCAATTATAATTTTTACCGATGTATACGAATCGGAAAGAATTCTCAAGGTTCTTCGAAGTTTTAACACCAACCCGTTTGTAATTCCACAAGGGATACCACAGAACCCAAGTCAGGCATATGGCTTGGTTGTTTCAAAGATTGCTGAACTTACTGCTAAAGAAAAGAAAATTTCAAAAGAAC
>DATIDL010000106.1:0-9787 GCA_035456305.1 Nitrosopumilaceae archaeon | reverse complement strand
GAAGTAGTCACCGAAACATATCCTGTACAGATGAGACGAATTGGTGCTCAGGACAAATTTGGTGAGTCGGCACGAGACAATGAAATTCCACTATTGCTTGCAAAACATGGTATAACATCAATTAATATAGCTAATTCAGTAAAAGACATCAGGAGCAAATCCCGATGAAAATATTCTTGGATACTGCAAACATTGCTGCAATCAAGTTATACAATGACATGGGTCTTGTAGATGGTATTACAACAAATCCATCACTTTTAGCAAAAGAAGGTGGTGACCCACAAAAAACAATGGAAGAAATTGTTAGAATAGTAAAAGGTGATGTTAGCTTGGAAGTTGTTGCAACAGACACTGCTGGCATGATTGAAGAAGGACGTAGATTACGAAAATATGGAAAGAATGTGGTTGTAAAGTGTCCACTAACTCCAGATGGTCTGAAAGCTTGTAGGACTTTGACTGATGAAGGAATTCCAGTCAATGTTACATTATGTTTCTCAGCAAATCAGGCAGTTTTAGCTGCAAAATCTGGTGCAAAATACGTCAGTCCATTCATTGGAAGACTGGATGATGCAGGTCAAGACGGTATGGGATTGATCAAAGAGATCCACCAGATCTTCAAGAATTACCAATTTAGTACACAAATACTAGTAGCAAGTATCAGACACCCAATGCATGTTGTTGATGCAGGAAAGATTGGTGCAGATGTAGTAACATTACCTCCAGACATTCTGGGAAAGATGCTAAAACACCCACTAACTGATATTGGTCTGAAGAACTTTTTAGCTGACTGGGAAAAACTAAAGAAAGAAAACCCAAGCATCAGAATCTAATTCAAACAAAAAACCATTTTATAATATGAAAAGAGATCTATTGCATGCAACCTAGTACATGCCAATACTGTGGCGAAATATCAGACTTGCCTTTTGAATGCAGTTATTGCAAGGATAATTTCTGCCATGATCATAGGTTGCCTGAAGAGCACAGATGTGTAAAACTAAGACTAATTAGAGCAAAAAGGTTTGGGCAACAAAATGTCATACGGGACGGCAATAGACAAAGACCAAATCCTTTGAGACAAATGCTTTCTCGGTTTGGAATCTAATGCCTGCCTATCCACTGATATCTATATTCCTCATCAAATAAGTTCGTCTTGATCTCATTTGGTTTTATTTTAGTATCTAGTTTAACATCAAAAAATCCAAGACTACCCTTGTAAGGAATTGGTATTCTCAATTCTTGCGGTTTTTTAAGCAGAAACCCATACTTGTGGCACAAAAATTCTTCTGTAGCAAAATGTTTCTTGTAATCTGATTTTAATTCAGACACTGAATTGTATACTTTGACATCATAGATCTCAACTTTACCTATTATAACCCCAGTTCTGATTTTGGTTTCATCAATTTCTAGTTTTTTGCATACATCTTTTTTTATTTTAAATGGTGCATGGACAAGAAATTCACCGCGAAATTTTGTATTCCAAGTTCGAAGCTCGATTGTTTTTTTACCCTGTATTATAAGATCGGCATAAGGCTGTGACACCGACAGACACTTCATTCTAGTTTCTTCCTAACACATTCAATACTCTGTTTGGTATGTCATTTAATCTACTTACAGCCAAAGTATTTTCATACCCTAAATGTTTTAGATTACTTGCAATTATTGTTGATATGGTTGGGCTAGGTCCAACTCCTATTGCCACCATCTTTATTCCCAACAACTTGAACGTGTGAACCATTGAACGTACTGAATCAGGATCAGATGGTTCTCCATCTGACAGAGTAAGAAAGATGTCTGGCTTTTTTGAACGCAATATTGGTAACATTATTGAATAAACTTCTGCAAGTGGAGTTCCGCCGTTTGCTTTTATTTGAGCTAATCTTTTTGCTGCAATACGATTCCATTTAACATTCTCAGGCTTGACGCGCCAACATGTTACCTGTCTTTGTTCTGTATTGAATGCATAAACTGAAAATTTTACCTTCAGAAACGCAAGTACCTCGCATAAGGCAAGCGTGGCTTTTTTGTACTGTATTTGCTCGTTTGCTATGCTTGAGGAATGATCAAGCAATATCACAATTCTTGTTTTGATTGTGATTTTTTTGTCTGTAAAAAATGGGGTGTGTCCTTCCATGTATGTTTCTTCGTCAAACTCATCACCTGAGCTAACGTGTTGTTCTTTCCAACCAGTTTTCCATTCTTTGAATTTGGTCTTGAGATTGCTTACAAGATCTGCATCATAGATCTTTGATTCGTCTACATCCATAGAACTTGGAATACTTATTCCAATGTTTTCAGTACGCAAACCTCGATTTTCATTTAGTTGATTTTCTTCCAATAACACTTTGAATTCTTCAAATACTGTTTTTCCTTCAGAAATTTTCTTTGGATCAAGCTCACCGAAATCGCTTTCATGAAACTTTGCAATCTTACCCAACGTCTTGACAAAGTCTTCTTCTGACATTGCAATGCCAGAGCTAATCTTTGGAACTGATAATGGAATTGTCAATAATGCATCAATTTCTAAAATTTTTATAATTTCTGGAATTTTTTTCTCAAGCCATTCTGTGTCATGGTTTTTTTCTATTGCTTCTTTGACAACTTCTTTTGAAAACTCTGTTGCCTTGATAATTTTTTCAAACTGGCTTGGTGTTACTTCACCCTTGATGTCGCCCATCAAAAAATATTGTGAAAACCCTTCAACAATTCTTGATTTTCCATATAGCGAATTCAATAACGGTCTGTAAAGCCAAGCAAATCCATAACTGAGTATTATTTCCTCATCCATGCCTTGCCACTGTTTTCTGCCTACTGTTTCAATTCGTCTTGTCTCAAGGGTATTTAGTAAAAAACCGAAGGCATGATCATTACTTAGTATTTTGGTACAGTGTTTTAGTCTCATTGCTTCATACCATAAAGCGGTTCTAAACTGCCTATATTTTTGAAAGTCAGTTCCAAAATAATGATCTAAGGGAAACATGACAATCTTGTTTTCCTTTATCTTTGTCTGGATGTCTTTTTGTTCTGTGATTCCTATTGTGATGTTTTGTTTTTCAGACCATCTCCTGACAAGAAAGGTAGCAATTTCAAGAATGGTATCATTTCTAAGATGTAATGATTGCATTAGTTACCAAACATTGACGTAATGATGTCATTGACTTTTTGATATTCTACATTTCCCCACTGTGCATATACATTTGCAAATACAATATCAGCTGCATGTCTTGGTTTTAGACCTGCGTCAAGAAGCTTACCAAATGCAATTGTTTCTCGTAAGCTTGGAGAATAATACAATTCTTCAACTGCAGCAGCTTGTCGTAACAAATTTGCAAGTTTGATTCCTTGCAAGATCTCTTTGTCATGAGAACCAGAGATGTGTTTTTTTATAATTTGAAGTTCAATTTCTTCTGGTGGATATTCTAATCTTATTCTGACTGGAAACCTGCTTAGAAGTTGTGGTGGTAGCTCTTTTGTTCCAACATGCGTCAGTGGATTTATTGTTGCAACAACAAACCATTCTTTGTTTGCTTGAATCAATTCTCCTCCTGATTCCTTTAGAACAAGCTGTCTTCTGTCGTCTAATGCTTCATCTAATCTAAGTAGCACGTCTGCTTCTGCTGCATTTATCTCATCAAGGTAAAGCATGTTTCCTTCTTTCATAGATTTTACCAGTATTCCTGCATCAAAACCAATAGAACCATTTTCCAAACTCTTCGAACCTACAAGATGACTCTCGCGCGTTCTCAAGCTAAAGTTAACCGATTCAAGATTGACTCCTTTTCTTGTAGCAAATTCACGAACAAGGCTTGTCTTACCTGTTCCTTTTGGGCCTATGATTAATACAAACAAGCCAGATTCATAAGCCTTGTCTAAAATCTCAAAGGAATTATTCCAGTCAATGTAAAGCGATTCTGTAAGCAATACCTTTGGGAGAACGCGACCTTAATTTAAAAATAGTCTTACTTGGTCTTCCATGGACTATTGCGACGATCAAGTTAATCTGAAAGAAAGGATATGATATCATGATGCAGATTAAAATAAAATTTCTGCTAACAAGTTTCATTCTTTTAAGCAGTATGTTACATGCAGCATACTCCGAAGAAATCAAAATCCCTGATTGGGTTAGAAACAACGCCAAGTGGTGGTCAAACGGTGAAATCGATGACAAGACATTTGCAGGTGGAATCCAGTATATGATCAAAGAAGGAATAATTTCTGTATCTGTTGATAGTTCTCAAAACTCTTCAGATGAACTAGACATGTCAAAGTGTGATCAGTTTACTACTGCTGCAGAAAAGCGAACATGCCAAAAAGAAATTGAGCTTGCTAATAAGATCAAAAACGATATTGAAAAATCCACTTCGTATGTAATTGGGCCTGTAACTTTCTACTATGTGGATGACAAGATCGAAAAAACATCTCAAGGAGGAACCATTCTTACAATCTATTTTATTGTTGAAAATACTGGTGGCTCTCATGACATAACAATGTCATGCCCAGTAAACGCTTGTAATTATGTACTAAGCGACGGACAAAAAGAAATCCAATACACTACAAACACTCTCGTGTATGGTTCTTTGACTTTACAGCCACATTCCCCAGAACTATTAGAATGGAGTTTCTATAAGGGATTGGATTACGATCCTACAAAAGATTATTTTTTTAAAGTAAAAGAGTCTTGGGGCAATGGATCTATACCACTAGAAATTGACTAGTTTTTGATTTTTGCAAAAGATTCGTCTAAGATCCTGTGCAGCGTATGATTCCATGCATCAAATCCATCAGGAGTCTTGGGAAAATTATAATAATGCTCTGTCAAAATCTTGTTTTGTTGCGCAGTAAATCTGAGCCCTTCCGCAAGTTCTTTGTTTAATGCACCGCGAATTAACATGCCAAGCTTGCTAACTGTCCCAAAGTCTGGATGTTCTCCCTTGCTTATTGACTCAACATCCATTTTTGACAAAAAGTGTTTCATGCCATAGTTTATCTGATCATTTGTGAGTGTCTGTAATAATCTTCTAAAGACTTCAAGACCTGCAGTTTTGTATCCATAATCGTTTATGAAATCTATATTATATTGCCACAATCCTTTTTCGCTAACATCATTAGCTTCTATTGCAGCCACCGCATTTTTTCCAATGATTGTTGCTGCAACTATGGCAGGACCAATTCCTCCCGCATCAAGCGGTTTTGGCATCCATGCAGAATCTCCTACAAGCATGAATCCGTTAGCTACAAGACAGTCATTTTGTCTTCTTACAGAAACTTGCCATGTGCCAGTAGCATTGATGGAATCGCTTTGATCATCAGACAGTTTTGGGTTCTTTATTGCCTTGTTGATCTTAACATAGTCATTTATCAGTTTCATAACATCATCTTTTTTACCTAATCTCCCATTTCTTCTTTGTAACTCCTTTTGCTGCACGCCCAAACCTATGTTTACCTTGTTCTTGCCTTTTGGAAAGACCCATCCGTATCCTCCAGGTGCTATATCTTGATCTAAATGTATTATACAATAATCAGGATCAAAATCCGTCTTGTCTTCTACTCCGTTTTCAAACTTCATAATGTGTCTTCCCGTTGCTTCTAAATCATCACGATCGATTTTTCTCTCAATCTTTGTTTTTATAGAAATACCATTTCGTAACATAGAGGCAACACCAGTTGCATCAATCACAATTTTAGCGGTTTTCTTGTATGGTTGATTGGTGAGAAGATCGGTTCCTTCTACTCCTACTACTGTATCATTTTCGTACAACAAATTTCGTAATGCTACCGAGTATTGCATCACAATTCCAATTTTTTTTGCATCAGCAAGTTGTCGTCGTGGTAGCATCTGCCTGTTTAGCATGTATCCATCCCCATCAAATGGAATGGATGTTTCTCTATCTGGAGAAAATGCCATTACCCCCTTTACAGGATGCTCGATTTCTGGACTACCCCATGATATTTTGATTCTCTCTGTCATGTAGTCTACTGTGTTTTTTCCTACAGCGTCTCCACAAACCCACCCACTGATTGTTTTTTTACCTAGGGTTGGTTCTGGATTTCTGTCAATCACTAGAATAGATAATCCTTGTTTAGAGTAAAACGAAGCAGATTGTGCAGCAATCATTCCAGCAAGTCCACCTCCAGCTACTATGATGTCGTAATCTGTTTTCACAGCGAAAACACAGGATCTACTATATTTAAAAGAACCGTGCAGAGTTAGATCAATTTTTGGGTCAGTTCGTCGCGGCTTCTTCACAGCGGATGCTCAGACTGGAGCGGCAAACCCTCATCCCCTTTTTCTTTGCTGCTAGAATACTATTAAACGCTACTTCGTATTGATTTTAGAGTGCCAGACACAGTCACGATTTTACATTGTTTCTCAAGTTCTGATACAACTTGTGTGAGTTTGTCCAGCTGACACAAAACAATGGCATGACTTCCTTCATTTGAGATTATCTTGATGTCTGAAAAATTTCCAAGGTTTGTATTATTTTCTAATTGTACTAAGATGTATCGTTTTTTCTTTCTCAAGGCTTTAAAAGCTCCAAGTATGTTGCTACGGTCTCACTCTTTTTATACACTGGAACTGAAATTTTGATCTTTATTGCATCGGTTTGTTGTAAATTAATCTGTTTCCTCACCATATCTTGTTTTGCTATTCTAATATACAATGATGAATCTTCAAAATGCATTTCAATGTCTTTTAAAAATTCATTTATCTGGGTTTGAGACATTTTTGAAATCACCTTTTTGATGAACTGTTCTGCTCTTTTTTTTACAAGCTTTATTTTTAGCAATAATATGGGATTTCCAAAGTGGCCATCTAGGTTTTCTTCAGAAAACTCTTCCTCTTCTATCTCAAACATCTCAAGTAATGGTTCTAGAATTTTTTTCTTGTCTTCTGTTGCATGTATGATGACTTCGGCTGTGGTTTCTATATGATTTACCATGTTCTTTTGATATTATGCAAAGAATAAACCTATTAGGCTTGTAGCAAGGCAATTTCAGCTTCTGCTGTCCTGATTATCTTTGCCTTCTCAATTCCAATATGTCTTACATGAATTATCTTCTTGACTGCTGCCATGATGTCAGAATTTATCTTTCCAAATGCAGTAGCTTGTACAAACTGATCTATTGTCATTTCAGGTATTGTTTTTGCCATGACATCACGAGCAATCAATCTGAGTGCGTGTTTACGTGATGTGTTTAGTTTTTTTTGCGTAAGCGCAATAACTTTGATTCTAAAAATATATCCATCTTTTGTCTTGTAATCTCCTATGAAATTGATCAGTGAGGAGCCTCGTCTTACAAGACTTCGTAAGAATTCTTTTGCATATTCGTATCTTTTGAAAATAGTTGTGGCAGTTTCGCCATCTACCTTGTTTACCTGAAAATACAACTTGTATTGGTGTTGTGAAGGATCTCCTTTTACAATATCGAACAATGTAACTTCAACAACACGGCCTATGCCGCTTGCATCATCTGTTAATGGAATGTAAGCAATTGGAACGTTGTTAAATGCAGAAGGAGAAAGTACAGTAACCCATTTCTTCTCTCTCCACTTGTCCTTTACTCTTGCAGTCTTTTGACGTGCCAACTATGATCGACGTTTGTAGCCAAAATATAAGTTGTACGACTTTTAGATGGTGTTTTTGCCAACGTATTTTTGCAAAATCTTTGGTATTGTTACATGACCATCTTTTGTTTGGAAATTTTCTAGTATGGAAACAAGTGTTCGTGATGTAGCTACTAATGTGCTGTTTAATGTGTGAAGATATTGTGGTTGATCATTTGTCCTATCTCGAAATCTGATCTTGAGTCTTCTTGCTTGAAAGTCAAGACAATTAGAACATGAGACAATTTCTCGATAGCTATTCTGTCCTGCCATCCACGCCTCAAGATCATAAGTCTTGGCAGAAATTTTTCCAAGGTCACCGCTTGATAAGATCACTATCTTGTATGGAATCTCTAGATTTTGGTAAAATTCTTCAACCAGAGAAAGCATTCTTTCATGCTCTTTCCAAGATTCTTCTGGTCTGGCAAAAACAAACTGTTCCACTTTTTCAAATTGATGCACACGAAAAATTCCTTTTTGATCTCTTCCATGTGCACCTGCTTCTTTTCTAAAACAAGGACTAACACCAGCATATCTTAGCGGTAAGTTCTTTCCATCAAGAATTTCATCAGCATGCATTGATACTACTGCATGTTCTGATGTTCCAATTAGATACAGGTCATCTCCCTCAATTTTGTAAATCACATCTTCAAAATCGCTTGCAATTATTGCACCTTCCATTGAACTTTTGTTTATCATAAATGGAGTCTGGATAGGAGTATAGTTTTTTTCAGAAAGAAAGTCCAAAGCATATTGGATTAATGCCTGATTTAGTTTTACAAGATCATTTTTTAAATAGTAAAATCTAGCGCCAGCAACTTTTGCAGCCCTTTCTAAATCTACAAGATCTAGATTTTGTGAAATGTCGATGTGGTCTTTTACTTTAAAATCAAACTGCGGGATCTTTCCCCATTTTTTTATTTCTTTGTTTGCGGTTTCATCTTTTCCTATTGGAACTGATTCGTGTACTAGATTGGGAATTGTAAGTGAAAGTCTGGCATATTCTGATTCCGTTTTGGTTTGTGTATTTTCAAGTCCTGATAGTGTATCTGAAACCTGTCTCATTTGTTCAATCAGTAAGGTGGCATCTTGATCCGACTTTTTTTTCTGTGCAATTTCTAATGCAATCTCATTTTTTTTCTTGCGAATCTCATCTGTTTTTATGATTAACTCTCTTCTTTCCTTATCTAATTTAATTAATTCATCAAGTGGAAAATCAACTACTCTATCCTTGAGCATTTGCCTTATTTTTTCAGGAGTCTCTCGAAGAATTTTAGGATCAAGCATCAACTAGTCACTCTGAGTACAACCTGAGTCTGTTCAAGGACTTCATCAATAGTAGAAATAAGATTTCGTATATTTCCCTTACCTTGAAAAGTAAAGACAAGTGAGTTGTCAACATTTTCAATCTCTAACGAAAGATTTTTTGGAAAATCTACATTGTCAGGTTCTAATGCTTTGCGTATAGTATCTGCTTTTTGGGGTGTTAAATTATTTAGAAAGACCTGAACTTTGCATTCTAGAGACATTTTCTTCTAAACAATCTAAAAACTCGTCCAATTTGTCTTTAGTTATTCTAGCACCTGCTGCTGCATCGTGACCACCGCCAACACCAGAAACTTTGGCTGCACAAGCTCTCATTAACAGACCCAAATTAACTTCTGATTTGCACCCTGTGGATTTTCGTGATGAAAACTTGATCGTACCTTCATCTCCATTTGTGCGAAGTATGATTATTTTTCCAGCATTTTTTTGTGAACCGCCAAGAAGTGATGAAATTGCACCTGTCATATTTTCTGAAACCAAACCCTCTCCATTTACCATCAGGTATTGACCATTATCTACAACTCTCCAGCGTTCACTTGCAAGAGTGTTCATGTATGTCCTCAAAACTGTACGATATTCTAGGAGGATGCCCTCTCCCTCCTCAAGTATTTTAGTCCTGTCTCCCATGCATATGGCAACTCCAACTCCTGCCTTGCGAATTCTTCCACAGGAGTTTAGCATTGTGGAAAATTCTCTAGCATCTCGCAAAAAGCTGCGTTTGTCTTCTCCAGAAAGTGTGTAAGTGTATCCTACAAGCTCATCCATTATCTCAGTTGCGTTTTTTCCAGACGTAAATTTGGAAATCGTCTGCAAGAGATTTCTTTTTTCATCCTCATTTAGCTCAGCAGGAACACGCCA
>DATIDL010000105.1:0-5781 GCA_035456305.1 Nitrosopumilaceae archaeon | reverse complement strand
GTGAAGTATTTGTGGTGATACAACTTTCATGACAAGTGGATAGCCAAGTTTTTTTGCAGCCTTTGTAGCTTCTTTGGCAGAATTTACAAGTGCATATCCTGGAACCTTTACACCATATTTTTTCAGAACAGATTTCGAAAGCTCTTCGGTGATAACTTTGTGATCGGTAACAATTGTTTCTTCAAAGACTTTGGTTATAGAACTCATGCCAGATCGAAAAGTCTAGCCGTCATTATATTAAACTTTTGTCAAAGATTGTATGCTGCCTTGAAGTTCCGGTAAAAAATTTTCATGTTATTTTGTATGGTTTGTATGTGCTCTGGAATCTGTTTTATTATCTTGTCTGGTTCTATGTATGGCAACTGACTTAGTTCTTCTTTTGATTTTTCTAGCCATAGCCTGATGGTTGCTTCATCCACTTCTAGATGAAACTGCACCCCAACGGCTGTTCCTATCTGGAATGCTTGGTTTTCATAATTTGCAGAGTGGGCTAGTCTTATTGCACCTTGTGGTAGGTTGAACGTATCTCCATGCCAATGAAATACCGTCGCTGGACTCTTGATTCCTGCAAAAAGTTCTGACTTTGATGTGTTGTCAAACTCAATATCATGGTATATCCCTATTTCCTTTTTCTTTCCCTGGTAGACCATGGCGCCAAATGCCTTTGCAATAAGCTGAGATCCAAGACAGATCCCAAGTACTGGAATCTCTTTTTGTACGGCATTTCTGATCAATCGCATCTCGTCTTTAAGATGTGCTAGCTCATCATTTGCACTTTCAGGTGCTCCTAAAATTATTACTGCTGATGAATCAGGAAACGGGATTTTTTCCTTCTTTGCAATTACAGTTTTTACTTTAAACCCATCCTCTGCTAACAGCCTGCCAAGCCCAGCAAGCCCTTCATATTTTGCATTTTGTAAGACAAGAATATCGGACACAGTTACTATATTCGCTAAAAACTGCTTAATATGTCAAGATGTAAAGTTAGTCGTGAAGATTACAGAAGACGAGATCAATGCTCTGCAAGATTTCATAGCTTCACTAAACTCAAAAGACAGTGTTGTCGTGGTTGAAGGAAAACGTGATTCTACGGCGCTCAAAAAACTTGGCTATCGTGGAACAATATGCGAATTTCACAGCTTCAAGGGATTAACAAGATTTGCAGATTCAATGGATTCATACAAGAAACTCGTACTCTTACTTGATCTTGATCGAAAAGGCAGATATCTTACAAGCAGAATAATCAAATTGCTTGAGCATAGAACAAAAATCGATCTTTCTTTTAAGAAGAAACTTGTTGCAATAACCAAGGGAAAAATACGACATATTGAGGATCTCTCAAGATACGAATTGCCGATAAGATCAATCCCGTCATCATAAGCACTTATATCCGTCTTTTGGGAAAAGAAATTGATCAAAAATTAAGAGGATTATGAATTGCCAAGTACAGGAATTGTCAAGTATCACGTTAAGCTCAGCTTTGACGTCGATGGATTGGTTGAAAAAGCCGACATCATAGGCGCAATTTTTGGCCAAACAGAAGGACTGTTAGGACCAGAGATGAACCTAAACGAACTGCAGAAAGTTTCGAAGGTCGGTAGGATAGAAGTTAACACAACGGCCACGTCAAATCAAACTAAAGGAGATGCTTTGATGCCTATGAGCACAGACATAACTACAGCTGCTCTTATCGCTGCTGCAGTAGAAAGCATAGACAAGGTTGGTCCATTTCAAGCTCATTTCAAACTAGAAGCTATTGATGATGTTCGTTCTGCAAAGAAAAAAGAGATTGTTGATAGAGCAAAAGAAATTGTTCAGAAATGGTCTACAAAAACAATCAGCGAAGGAGAAGAGATGCTAAAGGATGTTTCAGAAGGAGGTTCTTCAGGAAAACTTGCCACATTTGGAAGAGAAAAACTTGCATGCGGCTCGGGAGTTTTTGATTCGCCTTGGATAATTCTAGTTGAAGGAAGAGCTGATGTCATAAACTTGCTAAGAGCTGGTTTTGATAATGCACTTGCAATAGAAGGTGCAAGAATTGATGAATCAATAAAGGAATTATGTGAATCAAAATCCAAAGTCGTTGCATTCTTGGACGGAGACAGAGCTGGTGGATTCATACTAAAAGAACTCAAGGCAATGGTTCATGTCGATGTAGTTCATCGTGCACCAGAAGGAGTTGAAGTTGAGGAGCTAACGCCACAACAGATTGCAGACATTCTAAAAGAAACTGCAGAGGACATGAAAAAAGAAACGGCAAAACCAAGACTGCATGATCCAAAAGACGAAGCAATCTCAAATGTTGCAAAAAAGGTATATGAAAATCTAAACGAATCACTTGAAGCAGTAGCACTAGATGATGGTCTCAACGAGCTCTTCAAAGTTCCAGTAAGCGAAGTTGTAGGAAAAATCACTTCAGGTTCTGGAATAAAATATCTTGTACTTGACGGAATCATAACTCAAAGATTGATTGATGCTGCAAAGCAAGCAGGAGTAGAGTACGTGATAGGCCATCGAATGGCAAACCTCAAAAACACAGACGGACTGATACTCAAAACATTTACAGAGCTCGGCGTAGCCTAACTCTTCAATGTCGGAACTGAAGGTACAGCACATCCTGACTCTTGCTGAACTTTTATCAAAAGGTGCAAGACACAACTTTGTTTCTATAACCACTACATCCCTTGGTAAAAGTATAAACAGATCACAGCAGGCCGCATCAAAACATCTTTTGGAATTGGAGCGTGATGGATACATAGAAAGAATAAGAAACGGACAAAAAGTTTCAGTCAGAATCACAAGCAAGGGACAGGCAGAGATAACAAAGATCTCTTCAATTTTAAAATCAAGTCTAGAGTCATCACCATCGTATATTGAGTTCAAGGGAACAATAATTTCTGGAATGGGTGAAGGCGCATACTACATGTCAATGAAAGGATACACAAAACAATTCAAATCAAAACTGGGATATGTCCCATTTCCAGGCACACTTAATGTCAAACTAAATGATAAAAAATTCACCGAGGCCAAGCGCGAACTTGATACGCACCAAGGAATAATGATAAACGGATTTTCTGATGGAAAAAGAACCTATGGATGGGTAAAATGTTATCCTGCAAAAATAAACAACTCTGTAGACGGCATGATGATAACTCTAGAAAGGACACATTATGATGATTCCATAATCGAGTTGATCTCTCAAACTAGTATCAAAAAGGCAGCAAAACTTTCTACTGGCTCACAGATCTCAATACGCGTGCCTATGCATTCTAAATAACGACAAGCCAAGCTAATTATGGATGAAAGCCATATCATATACTGATGGTTCTAATTTGGATTGGAATTGCAGTAGGAACTATAATTACAGTTGCTCTGATTTACAAAATAATAAAATCGTCAAAAAGAAGTTTTGTGTCACTCAAGTGCACCAAGTGTGGTTTTAAGACAAACGGTCTGAAATGCCCAATATGTGAAAACGAAAAACGATACTAAATTCTGTAAATTGATTCGCCGTACTCGCTTTCTATCTTTGAGCTTTTAATGTCTGGAATAGGAGACTGGAGTCTTGCTATGCTTACACTAAGATTGATTTTTTTGCATCCATCAGTGATGAATTTTTCCTGATGCACCTGATCATAGCCTAGTGCAATTATATCCGGCTTGACGCGCGCAACTGTTTTGAAAATGTCTCCCTCATGTCCTACAACGGCATAATCTACCATTGATAGTGAATTTACCAGATCACGACGCAATTCCATGTTGTGAAGAGGTATTCTGCTTTTCATCTTCTGGGCAGTTTGGTCTGTCGCGATTACTACAATCAGTACATTGCCAAGCGCCTTTGCTCCCCTCAGGGTGTGCAAATGGCCTGGATGTATGATATCAAAGACACCACCAGCAAGAACCACACGAATCGAGGATCTGCCAATATCTGTTAGTGTTTTTTTGTCCTCTTCTACAAATCCATTTTTTGCAAGAAAGTCTATCTTTGCTTTTAGGTGGTCTGGATTCACAGGAAGTTTTCTCCTGATTATGGAAATCGGATCCTCGTCTGAAAGTGAGGAGACATACAAGGCCGAAATTATTTCCTTGTCTAAAGCATCCAACTATATCACTAAAACAAGATTCCTAGTCTTTATTTCATCTATAAACTCTGTGCCCATGGATCTATTCCTTTTGAAAAACGCAGTGCGTCTATCAGCCCCTCTGCATACCCTATGCTCAGGACTGCAAGCTCCTCATTTCCTTGGCTTTGAAATTTTTCTGCATCATCAAGGTATAGCTCTGCATTTTCCAAAACAGACATGATGCCCTTGTCATCCTTGAACCTGTTTGTCACGTCTTCAAGTGCCTTTCTTGCTTTTGGAATATATTTTTCTAGCATTTGATCTGAAATTTTTTTAATTCTAGAAGAGTTGTCAAAAGGCTCGTCAAGACATCTTGCAAGGACTTTGAGTGCATCAGATTCTGTAAAGTGCATTCTTCCTGGAATGATTATGCTGTGTGGCGGCTTGCCAAAGTCTGTCTTTTTTAAACTAGAGAATTTTCCTGCAACAATTTTTTGTGTCTTTGATCCAATCCTTGATGCAACAATTGCAAAGCTTGACTCGTCCACCACGTTTCTTTTTTGTCCACTCTCTGTCAAAAGTAAATTATTTAGTGCATCTTTTGGATTCAAGAAAAACTTGGCATCTTGGTTGTACTCTAAAACTATAATGGTGTGGTTGCCAGCCACTAGATTATCATAAGTGGTATAATACACGCTGGATGCAGACTGTTGCTCTTGCATCATGGTGACAATTTTGCCTATCTTGTAATAGTGTAATCCGCATTCTCCAACAAGAGACGTAATAGCAGATGCTGCATGGATGGTCCCTGTCTTGATCTTTTCTGAAATTGCTCTTGTGCGCAACTCAATGTGGGTTGTAGCGATGTAAGGGTCACCATACGAGAGAAGCACCACTTCTTTTCTTTTGGCATCTTCAAGTATTGCTTTTCCATCTTCAACTAACCATCTTGGTGCGGTCTTGAATTTGCCTTTGACTAGTTTTTTTATCTTTGCTAGCTCTGGCTTTGTAATTGGGCTGGTAAAAATTTCTAGATATACAATATCTGCCTGCTTGAGAATTTTTACTACATCCAAACCCATTCCGTCAGTTCCGGAGATTCCTAAACCTGCAAACCAAAGCATGATTGAAATGCCAAAAGTTGGTTATTTTGAGCTTGCGAGATTTTGAATTACTTTGATTTTACATGCAGTCTCTTCAAGTGGTACAGCATGTGCTTGAAGACCTCGATGCTTCTTAGATATTCATCAACTGACACTCGTTCGTCAATAGTATGTGATGCATGGGGATCTCCAGGACCATACGTGACAACAGGGATGTTAAGCGCATTTCCAATTATGTTCATGTCTCCAGTTCCAGTCTTGCGTATCAATTGCGGCCTGTTTTTTTCTACATCTAGTACTCCAAGTGTCAGAGCTCTGACAAGCGGTGATGTATGCGGTGCCTCAAATGGTTCAGTCTCATCCAGTACAGAATAAAACGCGCTGACTCCTTGTTTTTTTGAAATCTCTTGTACCGTTGTTGCAATTTTTTCTCCAACCATTTTGCAATTCATGTCAACTGGAATCCTAATGTCCATTATCGCATCGCATTCTATAGCTGTTACATTGTGGCTTGTTCCACCCTTTATCTCAGTAAGCGTTGCTGTAAGCAGCATTCCTTTTGGCTTGTTTTCCTGACCACCTTCCAGAGAATTTTTCAGTGCATTGATAAA
>DATIDL010000104.1:0-3474 GCA_035456305.1 Nitrosopumilaceae archaeon | reverse complement strand
TCTGCATAACGGATTGGGAAGGCGACGAAAAAAAGCATCTATTGGAATCCATGATCTTGACAAAATCTCATTTCCTCTCAGATATTCCACAGTAGGCAAGAATCACAAGTTTGTTCCACTGGCATCATCTTCTGAGATGACAATTTCTGAAATCCTAGAAAAAACAGAAATTGGCATTAAGTATGGCCAGATTCTTGGTAATTCATCCAAAGTGCCTGTCATCTTGGATTCTACTGGTAAAACAATTTCATTTCCACCAATAATTAATGCATCTCTTACCACTGTATCGCAAAAAACACGAAATCTCTTAGTTGAGGTCACAGCTATGGAAAAAAATACTGCAGAGGACACACTAGCAGTTGTAGCAAATACTCTTCAAGATGCAGGATTTGCATTATTTTCGACAAAAATTTCTGGTGCAAACAATTCTACGCCATCATTTGTACCAAGAAACATCATTTTAGAAACTGATCTAGTAAATAAAATTCTTGGTCTTGATCTCTCTGCCACCACAATAGTTGCATCACTTAGAAAAAGCAGATTGGATGCAACTGTTAAAGGAAAAAAAATACTTTGCACAATCCCAAGATATAGAACAGATATTTTTGGTACGATGGATCTGGTAGAAGAAGTTGCTCTTGGATATGGAATAGAAAATCTAGAACCTACGATCCCAGAATCTCTTTTTGCAGGACATAAAAATAAAGTTACCACTGCACTGGACTCCGTTAGTTCTGTGATGGTTGGTCTTGGATATTTCGAAGCAATGAATTTTGGTCTGACAAGTAAACAAGTACAATATGACCTGACAAAAAGAGACCCATCTAAGATAATCTCTGTGGCAGACTCTAAAAGTCAAGGGTACACCATCCTCCGTGATGCTATACTGCCAGGACTGATTGATACACTTTCTAGAAACATCCATGAGACATACCCGCAAAGACTCTTTGAGAGTGGTATAGTCTTCTCAAAAGCATCTGATGGTGTAAAAGAAGAAACGCATCTTGCATGCATCTGTGCGCATAATGATGTCAGCTATACTGAGATAAAATCTGTTTTACAGTCTGCATTCAAAACAGGATTTGGTATGTCTTGTGACACGCAAATGACATCAAACCCAATGTTTTCTGAAGGTAGGGCTGCAAATATTGTAATCGGCAACAAAACTGTTGGCATAATTGGAGAAATTTCTCCTGAAATTATTGATAATTTCAAGCTTAGAGTCCCAGTAGCTGGATTTGAAGTAAAACTAACTGGATTAATATTTGACTGATAGTAAATCAATGTGCCCATAAATGCACGCAGACGGACTGGGATGATAAAACATGATTTTTGGTCCACCCAGCCGTGCGACAGGGCACCCCGGTAAAAGAACAAGAACGAGGGTACGCTGATGGCTACCAATGACTTTTTTGTGGGTCAGAACCGGGGAACAAACCTACTAAACAAAAAAGCACATAAAATCATTAATTACAAAATTATCAAATGATAAACTATTGGTTAGTCAAACAAGAACCGTTCACATACAACTATGCTGCACTTGAAAAAGAAAAAAAGACAACATGGGATGGAGTACACAACAATTTAGCTCTCAAACACATCAACTCGATGAAAAAAGGTGATCAAGCATTTTTCTATCATACTGGAGACGAAAAACAAATTGTTGGAATACTTGAGATTATATCAAATCCATATGCTAATCCAAAAGAAGATAACAAGAGATTTGTCGTTGTAGATGTAAAGGCAGTAAAGTCTCTCAAAAAGCCAGTGACTTTGGATGAGATAAAAAAAGATAGCATGTTTAAAAATTGGGAACTTTTACGCATCTCTCGGCTCTCTGTGATGCCAGTATCGAAAAAACTCTGGGACGAGATCATAAAGAAATCAAATCATTAATAGAAAAATTGCTATACGATAGATCTATTGATATATTTGCATTGTATTAGGATGCTATGGCAACAGCATATGTATTAATAAACTGCGAACTTGGTTCGGAAGAAACCATCATTGGGCAACTAAAGTCTATCGAGGGTGTCAAAGAAGTGCACGGAACATTTGGCGCATATGATATCTTGGCCAAGATCGAATCGCCATCAGTAGAAGCGTTACGAGAAGTAATTACTTGGAAAATTCGTAAAATCGAAAAAATCCGTTCTACACTAACTCTGATGGGAATAGAAGGTCAGAGTTAATCAATTAACTTTTTTTGGATTAATCGCAGTAAGAATCAAAACCTTCCACGGAAAAACAATTTTTCCTTTTTTTGTAAACCTTTCAGTGTTCTTTTTCATCATTTTTTTCATTATTATGAATTGATTAGCATCAAGAGACTTGAGTTTCTCTTTTAGTGGAGTTGATAGGTTTGTGATATAATCACTCCAATAATCCTCAAATGTTCCAGGTTTGTACTCAAAATTCAATTCATGTATTTTGATCTTTTTGAATCCGGCATTTACAAATTCCTTTTTCAAAAGATTCTTTGTTCCAAATCTATGTACTGTTGGAGATCCAGGGGGAATAAAATCTGGTATGAATTTTAGTATTGCGTTTGATATGCAGCTAAAATACGGTGCTGTCTTTTTACTTCCATGTACTGCAACTGTTATCCTGCCTCCGTTTTTCAAAACTCTACGGGTGTTTCTTAGCGCAATCTGAACATTTGGAAAAAACATCAATCCATACTGACACGTAACAGAATCAAACTCTTCACTAAAACGCATCTTTTCTACATCTGCAATGACAAATTTTACATTTTTTCTAACATTCCATTTTTTTGCTATCTTTACAGGACCAGACGAAATATCAATGCCAACAACTTTTCCACTAGGACCAATTCTAGAAGAAATTTTTTTTGTCACTGCACCTGTGCCGCAAGCTAAATCCAATACTCTGTCTCCTTTTTTGATTTTTGAAGTCTTAACTAAAATTGACGTACTTTTAAACGGACCAGTGTTTTTGCTGGCCCAATCTGTATGATATTTTAATGCAACTTCATTCCATATGTTTACAATTCTTTTCTTGTATGATTCAGGATCAAATTTTGGCATAACTTTTTGATTAGCGAAGAGCTTTTAACTCTAACTTCGATTCTTGCAAACTATGCTTGTACATTTTATTTTTGTTATGAAAAAAGAAGATCTTGTGGCAAGAACGTGGGAATTTGAATATATATCACAAATGGCGCAATTTTACAAACATTGGATTAACAAAACTTTCTCAAAACAAGTAGATGTGCAAGCAGATCAAATGCCAGTAAAACCCTCATGGTTTAACAGAATAAACATTGGGTCTCTCCTAAATGATCATAGAAAAAGAGGTGAAGATGTTTACCATTTCTACCTGACTTATTTTAGACCGCTCTGGACTGATTGTACCTGTGAAGGATATCATGCACAAAACTTTGGTATGGTTTGGTGGCAACCAAGCCCAAACAAAGATGATCTGCTATTTCATGCAGAAAAAAACTGTACCACA
>DATIDL010000103.1:0-3878 GCA_035456305.1 Nitrosopumilaceae archaeon | reverse complement strand
ATTGGAATGGATGTTGACTTTTACAATTTGCTTAGCATTTTGCGTGGCAAATTCTGGGGATTGGATGAACAACAAATCCAAGATCTCATAGTGACACATACTACATCAGCACCAAAAGATTTGCTTGCAAGAATGATCAGTGCAGAATCAGTTAAAGACGCACTTGGAGAACTTTCAACTACAATTTACAAAGATCTCATACCACAAACAGACAATGCAATTGATGCGCTCTCAGAATTTGAAAGAGGTTTTGAGCTTGCCACCTATAGAGCAATTAACCGAACTTTTACAAGGATGTTTAGCTTTGCGACGGTGATTGGAGTTTTAAAGTTAACAACATATGAAATCAGAAACATCGCCGCAATTGCATTTGCAGTAGAGCAGCAAATTCCGGTTCAAACAGTAATGTCAAAACTTGTCATAGCAGAATAAACTGCAGAATCTGCTATTTTGTTCAAAAACCTATGATTTCTCTTGTTTTCTAGAATTTTTATAGAGATTTTTAACTTGCTCAGAGACCAAAAATCGTTTTATCTTTTGTAAATTATTCATTATAATGATGAATTTTGTAATAATTCTATGATTTTATCCTACTGATATAGGATTGTTACTATATAATTAATTTAAAAAAATAATTTTATCATGTAAATTTATAACCTAATTTGTATAGATATTACATCAAATGGAATCATCTAAGCAAAAAAATTCAGATTCTATAGATGAGGTGCGACGTGCAAAGATTAACCTGAAAAGAATGTTCACAAAAAGACAGGAGTTAACCGTTGAAACAGTAGTCAACACAGTTTGGATTAGCACATTTCTTGCTTTGATACTTACGATTCCTTCCCTAATCATATTCATGGGGATCTATTTTTCAACTGGCAATATTCTGCTAGGAGCAGTTGTCGGTTTTGGTCTTCATTTTATAGGCCTTGCCTTTTCTGCAAAGATATCTGAAGGCCTTTTACGCATAATGAGCTAAATCTATTATAGACAAGACATCAAGGATACCTACCTTGATGGGCGATAGAGACTACAGGCGGATTATTACAAATGTAATAGAAGGCATTAGCCGGGACATAAAACAGCAGATCGATATCAAAGACAACAAGACGATTCACTTTTATGAAATTGTTAGGTGCTTGCGCCGCTCATATTTTGATAGAATTGCACCAAAAGAAGAGAAAACAATAGGGTTTACCAATATCATGAGTGATCTTTTACGAAAAGCTGCTTATGGTTCTACAAATGGGGAATTTGCACTTGACAGTATAAAACTAAAGATCAAGGCAGACATGGTAGTAGATGATGTAGTTATCATATTTCAGATGGTAGCCAAACTACCAGAGAATCCACTCCCATCAGATGCATTGTATCTTAATGCATGTTTATGGATTTTAAATAAGGACGAGGGCATCATAGTGTATCTGACAGGAGACGGTAAGGAAGCGTCTTTTTCTATGGGCAAGGACAAGAAGATGTTTGAGGAATCTATTCGTAGAGTTAGAGTTCTAAGCGATTTGCTTGAGGAAAAAAAGACGCCCATAATAGAACCATCACCAGAATGCAATACCTGTCAATATTATGAAGAATGTTATATCAAAAAGAAAAAATCAGCCAGTATTTCTCTAGAGAATCTACTAGGGTTGAAAGATCAAGACAAGTAAAAAAGTACAGGGGATTTGTTCCCTTTATTCTGATACCACATCGGATATCTTATGTCCTTTGCCACGTAATGCAAATGTGACTACAGCAAGGGCGATAAAGACACCGACAGTTGCACCAAATACTCCTATTGAGGCTTCTGCCATGACAAAAACCTCTTTTTGAATCCTTATATAATTTATCTAAACAAGTTTTGCTTTGTACAAATAATCAAAATTTTTAGATTTTATGATATACTATCAATATTTGATCATTTGGTATAATCAAAAACTGTAGAACCCGCAATTCCGCTAAAGGCAGAGGTTGTGCTATAGAATGCTTCTCCGGTGATTCGCCATTCTGGAATACTGTCATTTATTGTAGACCAAAATTCTGGGTTCTTACCAGTATTTTTTATTGTAGCTTTGCCGGTTATAGTAAGAGGATAATCAGACAGTACTGTGTAATAGTTGGAACTAGTGTATTGACCAGAAAGTCTTTGTCCAATTTCTCCAAAACCTACCTTTTCTCCATTTGCAAAGATTTCAAAGCTTATCATTTCAAGCAAAACTGTTGCGTCATTTGGATTTGAAACATCAAACTCTAATTCCAAAACAGCTTCTTTTTCGGAAACTGATTCAACGGTTACTTTGTTTAACTTGACAGCAAGTGGAATTATGTCTGATGAAAGTGTGTCAAGACTGCCAGGAAGTGAAACATTGTCAGGTAGTATTTTTTTTAAAATGCCAGAACCTGGCAATACTGCCATAGCCACTATAATTATTCCTAATATTCCAACTGCTATTCCAACTAATAATTTTCTGTTCAATCATTATAGGGAGATTTGTACTTCTCTTAAATGTTAAGCTGAAAACGCTTATAGTCAAAGTTTTTGCAAATTGATTCTGTGCAATATCATCAAGCAGTAAGAATTGGACAGGAACGTGCAAGAAAATCTCAGATGAATCTTTTCTCACATGCAGGATTTGCCATGTTAACACTTACAGTAAAAGAATCAGATGGAAAATTTGTACCGGTTGGGGAACAAGAGTTAGTTGCAGTAGTTAAGAAACCTGAAGGTTGGGTTACGGTGATAGTAGATGAGGAGGGATTTGCCAAAGCACAGTCCAAAGCTTTAGAAGAAACTGAGGCACGAGAGATTTTAAAGAAAGCTGTTGCTGCTGGAATTCCAGAATATTCAGGAAAAGTCAGGTTAGTATAATCTCGGTCCCTTCGGGGGAACCTTTTATCGCTTTTTCTAGTGTTTTGATGTCTGCTTTTAGTATCCGTGTTTTAATTTTAGATCGTTCAATTACTTTTAGTGCAACAATATCCATCAGATCATAACCTCCAGCAATTGATTCTTGGTGCACTAACATACTACGCAGTTTTTTTATCTCTATTTGCCTGAATTTTTTTGCATTCTTGTTTTTGTTTGGATCCGAATCATATATTGCGTCAACATCAGTTGCATTCAAAAAAACTGTAGCGTGAACTTTTTCTGCGATAAGCGCGGCAGTTGCGTTTGTACTTTGGCCAGGATGCAGACCACCAGAGACCACAATCAAGCCACTATCTGCAGCGTGTGAAACTTCTTTTAGGTTAGTTGGCGGGTGAGGATAAGCCTTGTTTTGTAGTGCATAAATCAAAAGTTTTGCATTTAATCTGGACACTTCAATTCCAAGTTCATCTAATGTAGATTCATCTGCACCAGATGATCTGGCGTGTGAAATGTAATGTCGTGCAATTTTACCTCCTCCTGCTACTATTACTGGTTGACAAAACTTGCTTATTCTAACAAGAAATGATGCGTAATCCTTTAGAATCTTGGAATCTTCAAACCCAAATAGCTTTCCTGATAGTTTGATTACAATTCTTTTTTTCATGATTTGTTTTCACCAAGGATGATCTTCGCTGCAATTTCAACCTTTTTTCGATTTTTTTCTGCAGTATAAACTCGTAGCATATTCATGAACCCGGAGATTGCAGAGATGAGAGGAATTTCTGAAATTGGTAGCTCATATGCCTCTGGAAGTAAATCTTTTTTTGAAGTCAATATGATTGACTCTGATTCTTTTTTTGATGGAGTAAGCGGTATGGAGGGAGTTTTGGATGCATCTATGAAAATTTCTGATTCGTTTACTTTGGATTTTTGTGAAATTTCTCTTCTTATTTCAGATGTTTTAATTGCGCTAGTTTTGTTGCTTCGAGTAAGAATTTTTTCAAAAACACAC
>DATIDL010000102.1:0-23823 GCA_035456305.1 Nitrosopumilaceae archaeon | reverse complement strand
ATTGGAATTAAAAACCAAGTAATGAAATTATGATTTAATTTTTGCTTTTCTAAAACCATGACTAAAGGTTTTATCATATAGCTTCGAATATTCATAAGATTTTGGTTTTACAATATCACCAATAATTATAATTGCAGTACGAGTGATTTTTGCATCTCTTACTTTTTTTGTGATGTCTTTTAGTGTTCCAACTATGATCTTCTCATCATTCCAGCTTGCACGATATACTGCAGCAGCTGGGGTGGATTTTGGATAGCCTCCAGAGATTACTTCCTTTACGATATCTGAGAGGAGATGAGCACTGAGATAAAAGATCATAGTGGATTTGTGTTTTGCAAGTTCGGAAATTTTCTCTCGTTTTGGAACTTTAGTTCGTGCTTCTGCCCTTGTAATTATAATCGTCTGAGTAATACCAGGCAATGTGAGTTCAGAACCCAAAACCGCTGCGGATGCTAAAAATGAAGTAACTCCAGGTACAATCTCAAATTCAATTCCAGCTTTTCTAAGATTATCTGTTTGTTCACGTATAGCGCCATAAATGCTAGGATCTCCATCATGCAATCTAACTGCCAATTTTCCTTTCTTTGTATTAGTTTTTAGAATATCAAAAATTTCTTCCCTTACGAGTTTTGCAGCATCGTATTTTTCTTTTTTACATAAATTGATAATTTGTGTAGGAATTAATGATCCTGAGTAAACTACAACGTCAGCTTTCTGAATCAATTTTTTTGCTTTGACAGTAAGAAGTTCAGGATCACCTGGTCCACAACCAACAAAATAGACCTTATGCACGTTTTACCACCATTATTGAAAAATACTTGCTTGTCAAAGTATCTTTTGTGACTTCACCAAGTGTTAATTTTTTTACAATTTCTTCTTCAGTACCAACATCCTGTGCTATTGCAAAAATAGAATTATCTGGAAATCCAGCTTCTTTTAAAAGCGTAATAACTTGATCAAAGTATCTACCATCTTTTAGAAATATCATTGTATCACAATTTTTTGCTGTTTCTTTTACTCTTGAAAGGTCATAACAAGCGGGAATTACTGCAACAGTTTCATCACCTTCTGCAATACTAATACCAACTTTGGATGCAAAAGCAAACATGGATACTATTCCGGGAATTACGGTGAGCTTAATTTCTGGATATTTTGATTTAAGTTCGCGCTGAAGATAAATCCAAGTGCTATAAAGCGATGGATCGCCTACAGTAAGATAAACTACATTTTTGCCAGACTTTATGGCAGATGCTATTGCCTTAGCATTTTTTTCCCAAGTATCCTCTAGTGTTTCCCTGTCTTTCACCATTGGAAAAACCAAATTTATGATCTCTGGTTTTTTTGATCCATCTATTACTGAAGAAATAATAGAATATGCAATGCTGGTTTTTCCTTCTTTTGAAGTAGGGCACATTATAACATCAGCATTACGAATTGCCTTTACAGCTTTTACAGTTAAAAGGTCAGGATCACCTGGACCACAACCAACACATGTAAGCTCAGCCATCAAATGCGATTCAAGTTGAGCCTAATTAAAAGTTAGATTTTAGTTGCAGATATTATGGTAACTGGATTTCTTGCGAGCATCATTGTTCCAGTGGAAGTTTTACGACTCTTTGAAACGGTGATCTGAGTTACATCTACTGAGGAAAACTTTAGCTTATCTATTACCTCCAAAACAGCAACTAGAGTTTCTACTAAGATTGTTCCAATAACTATCCTGCCTCCCGATTTTAGCTTGCCTTCGCAGAGCTTGAGTATGTCTTTTGTATCACCACCAGTTCCACCGATGAAAATTGCGTCAGCCATGGGCAATTCTGAAATTTTGTCTATCGCATTTCCCAAAGTTACTATGACATTTGTAATTTGAAATTTGGCAAGATTTTTTTTAGTTAATTCAATTGCTTTGGGATCAAAATCAACAGAATACACTTTTCCAGACGATTTAACTTGTAATGCAGCTTCAACAGATATAGAGCCACTTCCACAACCAATATCAAATACAGTTTGGCCTGTAGAGAGTCTTGCTTTGCTTATCTGAACAGCTCGTACCTCTTCTTTTGTTATAGGAACTTCCTCTACTCTCTCAAAAAACTCATCTGGAATTCCTGGGGTTTCATATTTCCACATCTAACACAATGATACGATTAGATATTTTAGTGCTACTTGATAGGATTCAAGCTTGTTACTGCAGCAGGATGTAGCAGGGTATTAACTAGAATCCATGTGAATATGAACATGAAAAAGTAGCTTCCTATTCCTGTCATTATGAGTTTTTTTCTGTCAGAGGGTGGAAGTGGAAGGTGCATTGCTTTTGCTATTCCGTATGACACAATAAACAAAATAATCATGATTCCAAATCCCACAAATGCTCTTGATGACATGTCCACAGAACTCCCAACTTGTGCTGAAATGGTTCCTGCTAGAATTCCAAGAGCTACACGAATCCAGAACAGTTTGTTGAGAGGATCCTTCATCTTTATTCCTTCAGTCTGGTTTGTGTTAGGCTCAGACTGAGGAGGGTTATCTATAGGATTTCCTGATTCCGATTTTTTTTCGTTTTCTTTTTTCTTGGGATGCCTAGTCAAGTAAATTTACAAAAGGATTGTCGATAACCCTTGTTTAAAATCTTTGGTTCACAAGTTTTCAATAGCAACAGTATAATTTTGGAATGATAATGCGTTATCATGACACTAGCCGGGATAGAACTACGTTATTTGGTAAATGAAATTAGTAAAAAAACAGAGGAGTACTATGTAAGTAACATTTATGGAATAAGTCGCGACAGCCTGCTTTTCAAACTGCATCATCCTGAGAAACCAGATATTTTGTTAATGTTTTCAACATTAGGCACTTGGATTACTACAGTTAAGATAGACCAGATTGAAGAAAATCGACTAGTAAAACGACTAAGAAATGATCTTCTCAGACTAAGAATTTCTGAAATAAAACAAATTGGCGCAGAAAGAATTGCATACATAACATTTTCTGGTCTTGAACAAGAATTTGTTCTAGTAGGAGAATTTTTTGGAGACGGAAATATAATTTTGTGTGATAAGAATATGAAGATTCTTGCACTCTTACACTCAATTAACGTAAGACATAGAGAGTTAAACTTAGGTCTAGAATATCAACCGCCGCCACAAAGTGGATTAGATATTTTTAATATAACATCAAAAGAACTTTCAGAGGTTTTATCGATTACAACACCAGTGGTAAGATGGATAGGTAGAACACTTGGTCTTCCTACCAGATACGCTGAAGAGATAATTAGACTTGCAAAAATTGATCCACAAGCAACTGGAAACAGTCTTTCTGAAAAAGATATAGACATGATTTTCACTGCAATTAAAAGCCTTACTGAAAAAATAGTTAATGGCATACATGAACCTGTTTTAGTACGAACCGAAAAAAGTGTTGATGTTTTACCCATTGCTCTAGGACAAACAGAAAATGCAAACTGTACTAAAATTACTAGTTTCATGGAAGGATTAGATTCACTTTTTACAGAAAATCTTCTTGAACATGGTAAATCAACTCAAGCAAATACAGTAAATCAGAAGATAGAAGAGTTTGAACACAAACTAGAAGAGCAGATAAAGGCAATATCAGCAGTCAAAGAAAAAGCAAGCAAGATTTCCAATATTGCTAAATCACTTATGGAAATGGTTTCAAGTGGAATAACTACGCTTGATAGTCCTACCATCTTAGAAATGCTTGTGAATAAGCATTCTTCATTTGTGAAAGAAAGGGGCATTTTGTTTATTGATATAGATGGTGAAAAAATCAAGATAGAACCTGATTCTTCGATACCAGCTGTAGCATCAGTCTTATTTAATGAATCAAAACGTCAGCTTAGAGCAATTGAGTTAATCGAATCTGCAAAAAAACAAACAGAAAAGAGTTTAGATAAGTTTAGAAAACAAGCAAGCATTGCAGAAGATTCAGTTGTATTTACAGTACAGAAAAAAAGAGAATGGTATGAAAGATACAGATGGTTTTTCACTTCCGATGGACTTTTGGCTATCGGTGGTCGTGATGCATCATCTAATTCATCTGTAATCAGAAAACATCTTGAAAAAGACGACAAAGTGTTTCATGCAGAAATTTTTGGATCACCATTTTTCATATTAAAAAATAGTAATGAAATCAATGTATCAAGTATAATGGAAACTGCACAAGCAACTGTTTGTTTTAGCAGAGCATGGAGAGAAGGACTTTATGGATTAAATTCATACTGGGTACACCCAGATCAGGTAAAAACCGCAGCTCCTAGCGGCCAGTTTATTGCAAAAGGTTCTTTCGTAATTGATGGGCAAAGAAATTTTGTTAAAGTAACTAACATGCGTCTATGTGTAGGACTGTTGGAAAAAAATGAAAAATACTCTTTAATGTGTGGACCGCCAGAACCAGTGAAAAAAAACAGCATTTATTATGTAATAATTGAACCATCGGGATCTGAAATGGTTGAAATTGCAAAGAAAATAAAACTAGAATTTCTCAAGTTCAAAGAAAAAGAGGAGATTGTAAAAACAATCAGTATTGATGATTTTATACGAGTTTTACCTGCTGGTGAAAGTCACATAGTGGAATCTGGAGAAGGCGAGGCAAACAAATGAGTGAAAAGAGACCTATTTTTGTAATTGATTCTATGCTTGGCAACCTAGCAAAAAAACTAAGGATTCTTGGATATGATTCCACATTTTATTCTGACATCGAGGATGAGAAACTTGTCATCATAGCAAAAAATGAAAAACGGGTGCTTGTTACAAAAGATGAGCAACTCACTAAAAGTGCAGACAAACAAGGTATTATGACTATACTTATCAGAGGAAATGATGAACTGGAACAAATCGCACAAATTAATGCAAAGATAAGACTAGAAAAAATTTTTGTAGACACAGATAACTCCAGATGTACAGTTTGTAATGGTAAACTTCAAGCAATAGAGAAATACAGAATAATAAATAAAATTCCAGAAGGGATTCTAGAAAGGGAAGAGAAGTTTTGGATGTGTGAGAGTTGCAAAAAGATCTACTGGAAAGGAACACATTTTAAAAAACTTCAAGAATTTGCCGATAAATTAAACAACAGATTACAATGAGTCTCTCAGACCAAGACGGTGAATCTCTAGTAAAAACTGCTAGACTTGCGGTTACAGAATATCTTAAGACTGGAAAAAAAATCATATTGCCAGAGGAATTCAAATCTAAATTTTCCTACAATTCAGGAGTCTTTGTGACTTTGAATAAAGCAGAAAATCTTAGAGGATGTATTGGCTTTCCTACTCCAGAAAAAAAGCTATATCAATCGCTTGTAGATGCAGCAATAGCTTCATCTACAGAAGATCCACGATTTCCTAAAGTAAAGTATGAAGAACTAAGAGACATTTCATTTGAAGTAACCGTATTAACTCCACCCCTTGAGATCAAGGTTGAAAAACCACTAGAATACCCAAGTAAGATAAAAACCGGACGAGATGGCTTAATTGTCAAGTGGGAATTTGGTTCTGGTCTTCTTCTACCTCAAGTGCCAGTAGAATATGGTTGGAATGAGGAAGAATTTCTTAATCACACATGTGAAAAGGCTGGAGCACCACAAGATTGTTGGAAAAACAAGAGTACGAAAATACTCAAGTTTGAAGGAATTGTTTTCAAAGAAGTCAGCCCTGACGGGGATGTGGTACGAATTTTGCTATAGTATTTTCCCATTATCAGCATCAAGCAGAATTTTCTTTCCATCTATCAAGGAGTCATAATCTTCTCTTGTTGCTATGACCATGGGTATGTTTGCAAGGGCACAACCTGATGCAGTAGTAATATCTGCCTTCAAGCAAATCATTGCTTGAGGAGCACATTTGTTGAATTTAAGAGAGTAAATCGTGTATGCTCCTACACTACTCCCAACTCCAAAAGGAAAAACAAGAATTTTTTCTGCGAGTGATTTCCCAAAAAGATCGTGTTTTTCATCTCGTATTTTTCCTGTTTTTTTATCTACTGCGCCAAGAAAATTGATCGGGTTCTTTGCAACCATGACCTCACCTTCAACTTTACCTTTAACAATTATTTTTAATGTCATTTTGTTTCCTCGCGTACGATTTGATTAAGACTTTTAAGATTTACATCTACGCCGTTTGAAGTTTTCAAATAATACGCACCCTTTACGCTGTTTGTAACAACTCCATCCACATTTTTTTTATTAATTAACGGTGTGAGGCAAATACAACAATCAGAAAGAAGTTCACCACCTGCACGTTCAATTTCATTTGCATATCCAATGCGTCTAGCCTGTTCTTGAACTACTCTAGGGCAAAAAATCATGCATTGTTTATTGAATGATCTACCTTTCAGCATGCCAGCCAGATCTGATAACTCATCTAGACCAAGTTGTGGACTTCCAAGTGCAATAATATCACCAGATTCTGAGGTGTTTAGTTCATCATGGATTTTTTGCGCTTCTTTTTTATCAAAATCTACTTTTTCTCCTTTGTTACCATCCAAAGTAAACATTCCACAAGTTCCTGACGTACCCATACCAGCACAGAGGGATTTACAACTACGCTTGTCAAGTTTATTTATTCCTGAAAATGCTACAGAGCTGTTGGCAACTTTTCCTGCAAAATATCCAAGCATTCCATAGATTAGATCATCTTTTTGATCAACTTTCATTTGTATTGTAATTTTTGGATCTCTAGATTCGTCTTTTCGTAGATCAGAGTATGGACTTTTACCAGTTAATGCACTTGCAAGTGCACTAAAAGCACTTTCTTTGTTTGTTTTAAGATCACTAACAGAATTTACATAAATTGCTGCATTACTTTCAGCAAATGAAACATGTGTGTTTTTCTTTGGTAGATCAAAGATTTCATATGGAATACATGAAAAGGAAGTGATAGCTCCCATTTTTTCATATGAACTTTTAATGCTTTTTTGTTTGTTAATAAATTCTTCATCTACATCATATTTTGATACATTATCAAAATCAATACCCATTGGATTTACAGTGGTTTTGACCTTAAATTTGGCATTTTTACTTAATTTTGAAAGAAATTCTTCTCCAGAATCTCCAATGGTGTTATAGTTTACACCAGAAAGATGTGCCCATTCTATTGGGATTAGACGATCTGCATTTGTAGCCTCTCCTATTGCGACAAGAATTCTGTATGCAAGAGCTAGAGTTTCACCTTGCTCTCCCTTTAGGGCAGATTCTTCATCCTTTGTTAAATCCAACAGCTGTATTCTGTTTTAGGAATATAATACTTGTATGGTCTTTATAATACAAAAAGTGCAATTAGTTCAGATGGAAAAAATTCTGCGTGGAATGATAAACACTATGAATTCTGTCAAACCACCCAGAATGACTGCGCTTAGAGAATTGCGTGAGGCAGAATCTGGAGACCCACTCAGCATTCTAATTGGAACTATACTTTCTGCAAGAACAAGAGATGAAAATACTTCAACTGTTGTCAGAAAATTGTTTGCAAAATACAAAACTGCTCGTTTGCTTGCAAGAGCCAAAATCTCTGATGTTGAAAGAATAATCAAATCTACTGGATTTTATCATGTAAAGGCAAGAAGAATAATTGAGGTTGCATCACTTATTGATTCACAGTATTCTGGCAAGGTTCCAGATAGTTTAGATGAATTACTAAAACTTCCAGGTGTAGGCAGAAAGACAGCAAATTGCGTACTTGTATATGCATTTGATAAACCTGCAGTACCAGTTGATACGCATGTTCATAGGATTTCAAATAGACTTGGTCTTGTAGAAACAAAAACACCTGAGGAAACAGAATTTGCATTAATGGAAAAAGTTCCAAAAAAATATTGGCTTAAAATTAATGATGTTTTTGTAATGTATGGACAAAATATTTGTAAACCCATATCACCAATGTGTAGTGTCTGTCAAATTAAAAAAGAGTGTAACTATTACAAGACTAGGTTCTCTTCTTAGTCTTTAAGAGAACTACTACCAGTGCTCCAGCTCCTATCGCAAGTATGTATGGAAGATAAAAAAGTGGATTAGCTGCAGGATTTCCAGATACCATGTTTAGTATTAAATTACCTGAATTAGTTGCTGGTGGATCAGTTGATGATTCCATCCCATAAACTGAAAAATCCTTTATTTCAAAATTACCAACATCCAAGTTGGAAACCACTATCCTTTGGCCATTATTTATTGTAAGATCCGCAGTGCTAGAGTATACTACAACTATCTCATCATTAGGGTTCCACCCATCCTTTGTTTGATCGTGAACCACTGCGTATCCAATCTCTGGATTTTGTACCGCTACCCAGAATTTTCTGTCTGGCGGACTACCCATCCCAATCTCAATGAATTTTTCCTTATCCACACCATCATACAATTGTATTACAGCATTACCAAGTGGGTTTGCATATACTATATGATTTTTAATAGAGAGCTGCCAGTTTATCGAATGTTCGTGTTCAAATTCACCCATAATTGAATTACTGCTGATTACATTGAATTTTTCAAAAGGTATATCGATAGATTCTAGGCGAACAGTTGGATTTGAGGCAGTTTGCGCGTACACAGGAAAAATTGTAATAACTAACATTAAAACTAGAAAAATATTTTTTATCACAAACTTAGCTCCGTCGTCTTTAATAAAAATCTAGTCAACAAATGGCTTGTTCCAATTCATAATGATTTTGGAAACTTCCGGTCGGATCATGTATTCTGAAGGAGTCTGGCCTTCCAGTATCATTGTTCGTAGCTTAGTACCACTTAGCTGTTCTTGAAATTCTGTTCCATGTGGACAATTCTTTTCACTGGCAAACGACAGACATTTTTTACAATAGAAAAATGCAGGATAGAAGATTGGCTCGATCTGGAGATCTTGATATTCATCAAATATCTCTTGAGCAGCAAATGGAGTATAGTAATTTCCTACGCCTGCATGATCACGACCTATTATAATATGCGTGCATCCATAATTTTTTCTCATTATTGCATGATGAATTGCTTCTTTTGGGCCAGCATATCTCATTTCCGTGTGAAGTGTTGCAAGAGAACATCTGTTTTCTGGATAATAGTGTTTGATCAATATTTCATACGCACTTACTATCACTTCATCTGTAAAATCACCTGACTTTTTCTTTCCTATGAGTGGATTTACAAAAAGACCATCGTGTGTGTTAAGTGATGCTTTCTGAAGCATTTCATGTGCTACGTGTGGCACATTTCTTGTTTGAAAAGCAACTATTGTTTTCCACCCAGCTTTTTCAAAATTTGCTCTAGTTTCTGTTGGTGTTTTCCTGTATTTTCGTATAGGTATTTCTTTTGGTCTTTTGACATAGTCTATTTTTCCGCCTATAAGAAAATCCTGCATTGCCATCGTTTTTGCTACACCTGGGTGTTTTGGATCAGTTGTACCATAGATTCCTTTTGCGGTTGTATTCTTATCAAAACTGTATGCATCCTCTACATGTAAAATCGCAAAACCATTGTTTTCTGAGTTTTTTAGAAGAACATCGCGAGAATCTTTCATTTTTGAAGCAGTCTGTTTGTCTGCATCAAATACTATTGGAATTGTCCACGGTAAATTGTTAGATAGCCTTCCATTTTTTACTACACTCTCAAAGTCTTGCTGTGACAAAAATCCTTCAAGAGGACTAAAAATACCATCTGCGATATTTTCTATATCATTGGCAAGATCAGTATCAACTGAAACAGAAAACATATCGTCTGTATTTTTTGTTGTAAATCTGTTTACTAGCTTGCCACCATGTGGAATGGCTACACCTTTACTTTCTGTCAAAATCTCACTTGTTACCGTGATCTGCGTGTAAACCGCATTCCTTTTCTGGGTCGGTTTCCCACCACCAGCGACCTGCTCGTAGATCCTCGCCTGGTTTTATAGCACGTGTACAAGGTTCACATCCAATACTTGGATATCCCTTGTCATGCAGTTTGTTGTATGGGATCTTATTTTGTTTGACATAATCCCAAACTTGTTCCCATTTCCAGTCAATTATTGGATTTATTTTCACCATGTTATTATGCTGTTCATCTATTTCGATTCTTTTAGCATCTGATCTGTTCTGTGTTTGGTCACTTCTTAATCCAGTTATCCATCCATCCAAAGTTGCAAGCATTTTATTTAATGGATGAACTTTCCTTATTCCACAACAAAGTTTTCTATTCCCCATACTGTGATAGAATAGATTCATGCCGTTGACTTTCACCATTTGTTCTACTTCATTTTGATCTGGAAACATCACCTCAATGTTCATGTTGTATTTGTTTCGTATTTCATCCATCACATCATATGTTTCCTGATTAAGCCTACCTGTATCAAGTGTGAATATTCTAGCTTTTGGATTTATCTTCATTAACATATCAATAACGACTACATCTTCTGCTCCAAAACTAGATGCAAATCCAAGTTTGGGATGAAGATTATCAAGAGCCCACTTGAGAGTTTCTTGTGGAGTTTTTAGTGTGTTATTTATTTGAGATAATTGTTCGGCAGTAAATTTACCCATAAAAAATTGTCCCAAGTCTGGTCATATAATTATTGCTAGAACAAACACATGTCGATCCTAGAGTTATAAATGACTTGAAACTAAGAAACAAAATGAGTGAAAAGACGGTAGTTGTTGTTTTTCCTTCATTGTTTTCTCTTAACAAGATCAACTCTTTAGCTTCAAGCATATCTGCGGCTCTTAAAGCAAAAAGACAGAGCTTTAGCAAGATAGAAAAAAAAGACTCGGTCATAATTGTAGAAGCCAAAGATCCTGTTTTTGCATCAACTACAATAAACTCGCTTTTTGGAATAGAAAAGGTTGCAATTGCTATAGAGGTAGAAAATAACTTTAATTCTGTAGTTTCAGCGATAGCTAAAGCTGGAGTCAATCTTGTTCTAAGTGGAGAGAAATTTTATGTCAAAGTGGATGGTAAAACATCTACCTACATGCCAAAGGATGTAGAACTTGCTGCTACATCATTACTTATAGAAAAAACAGTAAATTTACAAGCAAAGCCAGGAACCGAAAAAAATCATGACAAGATGATTTACACATATCTAACAAAATCTTATGCATATGTTTGTATTTTCATGGATAAAGGAAAGGGTGGAATCCCATACAAATCTCAAAAAGAGACTATTCTTTGTTGTCTATATGATGAGCTTTCGATAATTTCTTGTCTTCAGATTATCAAGATGGGTTTTGATGTAAAAATACTTGTATGTTACCGTAATGAATCGGAGTTACTTAACACAGTAAAGATGATGAATCATATTTTGCCAATAATTTCTCAAACCAAAATAGAGCTTGGTTTTTATAAACTTGACATGAAATTTTCTGGAAATAATGGACTGTTGTTTAGAATTGCAGTAGTAACTGAAATTCTTTTATCTGTTGCCACAAAGGCCAAAATAGATAGAGTTTCGCTTTCCATATCACCACTAATCTTTCCCGTGTGGTTTGTTGAACATAATATTACACGTGTATTTCAAAAAGGCAAGATTCCTTGGATGCCCCTTTCAGGTATAGATGACAGTATTTTCGAAACTGCAAATGAAATCGGATTAAGAAAATATGTCTCAAAAATTGAGAATTTGTGTAGATTAAAATTTAGTACTAAAAGCATTCCAAAAGAAAAGATTTACAAAATTTCTCAGGCAACACTTCATTCACAGAAAATAATCACTATTCCAATAGGTCCTAAAAACATACACGATATAGTTGATTCATTAAGATCTAATCATTGAGAATTTAAACAGGAACAAATTGATCTGAAATTATGATAAAGTTAGGACAATTCATCTATCCTTGGGGAAATGGCCATTATAGCAGAATGATGGCATTGGATTCAATTTTGCCTAGTTACATCAAAGATGAATTCGAGATGCATTATTCTAGCAAGGGTGAGATATATCAAAGACTGCTTCAAAAATTTCCTCAGAAAAAGAAACAAATCCATGAAATTTTGATGCCAACTCCAATCGATGGTAAACATGGTCCAAGTGTTACACTTTCTATGTTGAATTTGTTGCTTCCAGTTGCTGGTAATCCTCCACTTGTAAAACAAATTTCTAGTTATCTAAAAAATGAAGCCAGTTTGTATAATAAAGAAAAATTTGATCTTGTGATAAATGATGGCGATATGGGATCAAATGTGTTAGCTGAAAGAAGAAAAATTGACTCTGTCTTTGTAACAAATCAGTTTAAGCCAAGACTTTGGAGATCTCATTTTTACTTTTATCCATCGCTTATTTACATCTCAAAACAAATTGCCAAGGCTACAAAGATAGTTGTAGCAGATTCAGCACCTCCAAATACCATATGTGAATATAATCTAAATTTCCCAGAGGAGATAAAACATAAAGTGGTTTATGCGGGTCATTTCTCAACTGATATACTAACTGATAAACCAAAATCGGATTTAGAAAAATTAATTGAAAATTCTGAAACTTTTGGATATTGGATGCAGACAGGCAACAAGTCTACTAAAGAAGCCACGGCTAGGAAATATGAACAGGCTTTTCATTCAGATGAATTGAAAAATGAGAAAAGACTTGTTTCTCATGCTCAAAATGATGCTTCGTTAGATATGGTAAAAGGAAAAGACGGTAAAACCTACTCTATTTCAGATGCACTTGAACAAAAGATAGACTGGATTCAGATTGATGTTGGATTCTTATCAGAGCAAGAGAAGAATACGGTGTTAAGTTTGTGTAAATACGCAGTCATAAACGGCTCTCACACAGCTATGGGTGAGATTATTGGTATGAAAGCAAAACCAATCATAGGAATTCCAGTCTATGATGAACATACAAATCAAATAAGATGGGCAGAAGACAAAAAATTAGGAGTTCTTGCAAACAATACAAAGCAAGTAATAAGCGCTGTTCAGAACATACGAAACAACTACAACAAATATGAAGAACGTCTTACAGAGTTTACCAAAAATTTTGACAGAAATGGGGCCAATAACACTGCTAGGATAATTGCAGAAATGCTTGACAACTAGAAAGAATTATAATTTTTCTTTAACAAGTGAGAGATCTGGTACGCGGCATTTTCGATGGGCGAACTGACCGAAAGGGATGACGACATAGACCGCGTACCAGAAAATTGACCAAAGGCTTTTATGGATAATTTTGATGAGTGGCGTCATTGACTGATTGCCCCGAGTGTGCAGCCAAAGAAGTGGTCATAGAGATGAAATTTGATCTTAACACGAAACATTTTATCTGTAAAAAATGTGGTTTGTATGCAACAAGAGAACAAATTAGTGACATTAGAGACAGATTAAATCGACGTGAGAGAACTAGAGAGGACAAACATGATGAATATAGAGACTGGTGGCAATCAAGTAAGAAAGAAAAACAAAACTAGTATTCTGGTGACATAAAATGGCAAAAGAACTTCCAAAATGGGCTCAAGATGAAATAAAGAGTGTAAAGTTTGGTAAACCTGAAACACAGAATAGAACAGGCTACATACTTGAGATTTATGATAAAGACATGAAGATTGATGCTCAGCTGTATCAAGAAGTAGATGATGGAAGACGCATAATTACTTTAGATTTACCAAAGAAGATCAAACCGGCTGAATTATTGAAAGGTGAAGTGTATGAATTCACATTTAATTCTGCAAAAGCACCTTTAAGCAAAAAACTTGTGGATTTATTAAAAAAAGAAATGGAAATAGACATGGATGCGATATACCAGTTTGAGCTTGTTAATCTTGAGTTAATGGATGTGGGTTCTGACACTTCTGCACCCGCAGAATCTGAAGAAGAATAAACTACAATTTATTAAAATAATTTTTGTTATAATCAGATGATTGTGGTTTTCATTTTGAATTCATTTTGTCTCTAAAAGCTTTTCCCAAAATAGGATTCAATAAGTATGGAATTGTATGTTTCATCCACACTGCACCCCTGACAAATGAAGGTATGATGATCTCTAGTCTTGGTGAAGAAGATGCCCTTACTACAGCTTTTGCTACAGTCTTTGGACTAAGGGAAGTAGGAGAATATTTTGGCATTGATTTGAAAGAGGGATGATCAAAAAAGTTTGTTTTAACCATGATTGGACTAACCACGGTCACACCTACACCAGTTCCCTTGAGTTCATGGTGTAATCCCTCTGAAAACCCTAGCATAGCAAATTTTGATGCGCAATACGAAGCAATTCCTGGAAGACCAAAGCTAGCTGCAACCGATGCCACATTTACTATATGCCCAGATTTTTGCTCAAGCATTTTTGGCAAGAAGGCCTTTGTGCAATACACCATACCAAGATAATTGGTGGTCATTTGTGATTCTATTTCTTCAATTTTCAGATCTTTTACAGATCCATAAATTGCAAAGCCTGCATTATTAACTAGAATATCAATACGGCCAAATTTATCTAATACAGTCTTACTCATTTGTTCTACTTCTTTTTTTTGAGATACATCACATTGGCATACAAGTGTCTCAGAATTGTGTTTGGCAAGTTTTTTTGCCACATCATCAAGTCTGTCCTTTCTTCTTGATACAAGTATTACTGTGCACTTTCGCTTAGCAAATTCCATGGCTGACGCTTCGCCAATGCCACTTGATCCTCCTGTAATTACAACAACTTTGTTTTCAAAATCCAATAAAGAAAAAGTGTTGTTTGAAAATAAAGTGCTTTCTATGCAATTTCTGCTTTTTTTGTGCGTGGGTAAACTATTTTCATTAGCAGTATCCAGCTTATAACAAGACTCACATGATATGTGGCAATTCTCCACGCTATCACAATGTTCCATTGGATGCTATCTTCAGCAGCTTCAAAAGTTAGACTGTTTAGATGACCAAGATAAGCCCATATTGCAAATTCTGTAAGACCAGACCCGCCAATTGTAATTGGCAAATTTCCAATTGCATTTGAAGCCATAGTTGCGAGTATAGAGTCAAAAAAGCCTATGAAATATCCAGCACCATTTGCAATTACCATAAATGAAATTCCATAAAAAATCCAGGTAAATACAGAAAAGATCATAGATACTACGAATGCTTTTTTTGCTTCTTTATTATGCAAACTTTGCCTACTCATATCGCATATTTCTAACATCCACTGGTTTGTTTTCTCAACATATTTTGAAGCACGTTCTTTGCCAAATCTTTCTGCAATTCTTGACATCCAGATAGGAACTTGAAATGTTCTTTTGTATGATAAAAAAAACAGAGTTGACCATAAAGCTGTAACTGGCAAGCTTATTGCCACTATAGCCATTCCTATAACATACGCACCGTTAACAAATGCAAATGTTGCTGCAATTAGAGCAAAAATTCCTGCAACTAGAACTTCTGTCACAATTTCCATAATGGTGATCCAAGTTGCCTTGCCTGTAGGGACACCTCTTTTTTTTAACCAAATAATTCGGACCAATTCACCACCAACAAATGATGGTGTTGTAGATGTAACAAATTCACTTCCTATTCTTGCTGAGACAACTCTCCACGGGGCCTCTATACTACCAAGAAATTTCTTAACTAAATAATTGAATTTTAAGCCTTGTGTGAGAAGTTTGACGGAAATTGCTAATGCTGCAGCTGCAAAAGGAAAAAGACCTACTGCAAAAAGTTCTTCAAGTTTTATGTCAAATGTAAATGCAATAAAAATAAATGGTATGATACTGACTGGAATTGCTAATAGTTTCCAATTCATTTGTCTACCTTTCCATGGATGTAAATATAAGCTGAACATGAAGTATAATCGATAAAATTGAAAACTATTTTTGTCATCGGTACTGCCGGCGCTGGAAAATCGTCACTTGCATCAAAAATTTTTGATTATTATACACGTAATGGATCCTTTGTTGGGATGTTAAATTTGGATCCAGGTGTTGAAAATCTTCCATATACTTGTGATGTTGATGTCAGGGATTACATAGACATAGTATCAATAATGAGACAGTACGATCTGGGTCCAAACGGTGCTCTAATAATGGCAAATGATCTAATTGCGTCAAAAATAGATGATCTGCAACATGATGTCGATAACGTAAATCCAGACTATCTCATCGTTGACACGCCTGGACAAATAGAGCTTTTTGCTTACAGAACAAGTGGTCCTTTTTTCGTACAGAATTTTATCTCGGAGCAAAAAGTAGCATTATTTCTATACGATGGTGTAATGATAACAAATCCACTTAATTTTGTTTCAGTGGCACTTTTAGCTACATCAATTAAACTCAGACTTGGATTACCGAACGTCAATGTGTTAACAAAAACAGATCTAATCGAAGACAGGATTGGAGACATATTGAGATGGTCAACTAATCTGAAAATATTAGAGGATGCAATTGCAAAACAGTCAGATGGTGAGAGTTATACGCTTGTAACCAATATTTTAAGAGGCTTGAATATTGGAGGTTTTTCTCAGGGACTGATTCCAATTTCAAATGCAACAGGAAATGGAATGGTAAATTTAGAAGCAGCCTTGAGCAGAATTCTTAACTTGGGAGAGGAAGTAGAAGACTAATTGGCTTCGAGTGTTGTTGTAAAGGCGCCTTCCTCCACTGCAAATCTGGGTCCCGGTTTTGATGTTTTTGGATTAGCGTTAGATGCCTATTATGATCAGATACGATTGGAAAAAAGTTCGGATGGGATTAGAATTTACAGTTCCAGCCCGATTCCTCTTGTTCCTGAAAAAAACTCTGCAGGATTAGTTGTAAAGGAGATGGCAAAGAAATTTAAAATAAAATCTGGACTTGTTTTAAAAATTAACAAAGGAGTACCAGCTGGCTTTGGATTGGGAAGCAGTGCTGCTTCTGCAGCTGCTGCAGCTGTTGCGTTTGATGCTTTATTTGGTCTAAATTTAGAGCCAAATAGACTTGTAGAGTTTGCAGGAATTGGAGAAAAAGCCAGTGCTGGTACTATCCATTATGATAATGTGGCAGCATCAACTCTTGGTGGTTTTGTTATAGTGAGAACAAACCCATTGGATGTCATAAGAATAGAACCCCCAAAAGATCTTGTACTTTGTATTGCGGTTCCCAAGCTAGCTGTTCCAGTGAAAAAGACTCAAGTGTCAAGAGGTGTTTTGCCAAAGCAGATCAAGCTTTCAGATTCGGTACAAAATCTTTCAAATGCAGCTGCTATTGTTGCTGGATTTATGAAAAAGGATACAACATTGATTGGAAGTTCTATCAGAGACGTTATAGTTGAACCTGCTAGACAACACTTGATTCCCGGTTTTATTCAAGTAAAAGAAAACGCAATTGATGCTGGTGCGTTAGGAGTTACAATAAGTGGTGCAGGTCCATCTGTTATAGCATTTGCATCAAAGTCATCGAATACAAAAAAGATCTGTAGTGCCATGGCAAGTGGATTTGCATCAGCAAAAACAAAATGCGATACAATAATTTGTAGACCAAGTAAGGGCGCTACCGTGGTATAATTATTTTTTTTCTACAAAGGCGCGCATTCTTTCTTCTCTATCTTTGCTAGAAAAGCAAAGAGACCATGAATAAATTTCAAGTTTCAAGCCAGTATCAAGATCTGCATCCATTCCTTTGTTCACAAGCATTTTTGAAATACCGACTGCAAAACTGCTATTTTTTGATATGTTTTTTGCATATGCCTTTGATTCAGCAATTAGATTTTCTACTGGAATTATTTTGTTTATTAATCCCATATCAAGAGCTTCTTGTGCCCCAATTTTGCGTCCTGTAAAGATCAAATCTTTTGCTTTGGAAGGTCCTATAATTCGTAAAAGTCTTTGTGTGCCACCCCATCCAGGGCAGATCCCTATTGTAACCTCGGGTTGACCAAGCTGTGCATTTGGAGAAGCAAATCTAATATCGCACGCAAGACCAAGTTCACAACCACCACCAAGAGCATATCCGTTTATTGCTGCAATGACTGGTTTCTCAATTTTCTCGATCTTGTTTAGTACCTCATGTCCTCTTAATGCATATTTTTCTGCTTCAGTAGATCCTATCTTACTCATGTATTCAATGTCAGCACCTGCTGAAAATGCCTTTTGACCAGCACCAGTAATTATAATCACTTTGGATTGATCTTTTTCCAGATCATCTAATACTGAAATAAATTCATCCATAACCTGAAGATTCATTGCATTAAGTTTTTCTGGCCTGTTTATAGTGATCAGAGCTATTTGATCATCTTTTTCCACTTGAAGGTATTGTGGTGACATGACAGAAACTATTTTTTCTAGAAATTAAACTTTAGTTGCTTGTCACCAATATCAGAGTAGGCACACATATTTTCATGCAAATTGATGTAGAATGGAATTGTCTGATGGTATCGGGTTACTTTTTGCTGTACTTGCAGCCGTAAGTTGGGGAACATTTTTTGTTCCTGTTAGAAAAGTTGGCGTTACAAACATTTGGCAACTTCAGGGAGCAACTTCAGTTGGTGTGTTGCTTTTTTCTATTCCAATTGGTATTTTTTGGGGTTTTGAAATTCAACTAGGTGGTATTCTATCAGGAATTATCTGGACAATAGCTAATTTGTTAGCCCTTTACTCGGTCAAGTTAATCGGACTTGCTAGAACATCGCCTCTGCTTGCAGGTTTTAGTATCATAACAGCATTTGTATGGGGAATTATATTTTTTGGAGAAACATTTGATTTTTTATGGATCGCAGTAAGCGCCATAGGATTATTGCTTTTTGGGTTATCACTTGTAATAAGCAAAGAAAAAAATCAAGTAATACAAAAAAAAGGATATGCGATAGCAATTGCTTCAGGTTTGGTAGGAGGATCATATGTCATACCAATGCAGGCAACTCAAACACTTCAATCAGGATTTTTTTCTCTTAGTATTTCCATTTTTGCAATTGGGATACCAATGTTTTTTCTTGCAAAAAGATTTATCACAAAAGAAACTATTGCTGGCATAGCTTCGGGTGTTTTATTCAATACAGGCAGTTTGTCTGTACTTGTTGCTATAAGTCTGATAGGCATCACTACTGCATATCCGATATCTCAAACGGCGACTCTTTTTGCTGTCTCATGGGGAATTTTGTATTTCAAGGAAGTTGTCCAAAAAAGAAGGATCTTCCAAATATCCATTGGAGCAATCATAATACTATGCGGTGCAGCACTGCTTGTAATTGCTTAATCAAACAATTTATGTGGCATAAGACAGAAAATCCAAAATGAACAGAGCAGTATTGGTTTTCAGCGGTGGTCTTGATTCTGTATGTACAGCAGCATATCTACAATCAAGATACGAACTTTATGGCATTACTTTTTCATATGGTCAAAAGGCTAATCATGAAATTAGAATGGCAAAACACTTTGCAAAGATTTTGCGATTAAAAGAGCACAAAATAGTAAATATTGAATTTATGAAAAACCTGTATGAAAAAACAAATGCCCTTACCAACTCTAAAATGAGCATTCCTGAAAAATTCGATTATACTATTGTCGTACCTATACGAAATGCAGTTTTTCTTTCAATTGCTTTTGCATGGGCTTTTGCAAAAAATGCTACACTTGTTGCTTATGGAGCACATAAAGGCGATAAGCATTATCCAGATTGCAGGCCCAATTTTTCCAAAACTATCGCAGACGCATTTAACTTGGGTGAAATTGACGGAATAAGAAAAGGTATTAGGAAAAAAATCGATGTCTGGAGTCCTTTTATAGGTGGTTTTTCAAAAAGTGATTTATTAAAAATTGGATATAAAAAACTTGGAGATGAAATCTTCAAAACATGGAGTTGTTATTGCAATACAAAAATTCATTGTGGGAAATGTGAGTCTTGTAATAATAGAAAAATTGCTTTTTTACAGGCCAAAATAATTGATAAAACGAAATACCGGTTTTAAGAATATTCAGATATTTGATAAAACTGGTTTTTTGAATAGAAATGCTCGTATTATCATATAATATACAAGGAAAATTCCACCAACTATGCCCCAGAATATCCAGTTTGTCATGATCTCAGAGAATCCCATTTGTGTAAAATAATCTACTGTAATCATAGCAACTCCTGCAGAGATGCCTACAATTATGAAAAATTCTATAGCATACCACAAGAATGTAGGAAATGATTCTTTTGGAATATGCACATTATTGTGTACTCCCATGTTTGTCGTGATTTAGACGCTATTATTTAGTTTTTTCAAAAATTTTAAAGTAGTTTTGTTTCAGAGCTGCTATTATGAATTAATGTCAGTATATCGGATCTAGTTTCCTTTTTCTCATAGATTCCTCTATATGCTATGGAAGTAACCTTGGCATCATTTTTGACACCACGCATTTTCATGCAGAAGTGTTCACCTTCAGCTATTACAATTACTCCTTTAACGCCTTCTGAGTATAGTTCATCAGCAATGTTTTTTGTGATCCTTTCTTGTATTTGCAATCTTTTAGTATATTTTTCTACAAGTCTAACCAATTTTGAAATTCCAAAAACTTTTCCATTTGGTGAATATGCAATTGCAACCTTACCAAAGAAAGGCAGCATGTGATGTTCACACATTGAATAAAATTTAATATCTTTTGTTACAACAACATCAGAATCTTCGGAAAATTTTATGGAGAGTTCAGATTCAGCGTCATATCCTTTGAAAATTTCTTCATACATGTCTGCAATACGATTTGGGGTATCTATTAGACCCTCGCGTGAAGGATCCTCGCCTATTTCTGCTATCAATTCCCGTACTAGACGCTTTACTCTTTCTTTGTCCATCATTTATGGTGCTCCTATGAATTTATGAAGTTGTGGTATTATTCGTACATTTTTATAATAAGGATAAACTGCATCGTAAAAGCTAAAGAGCTGTTTCAAACTGGGTTCTGCAATACCATAGGTTGGCTGTATTATAAATCCTGCAATCTCTGTCTTGATGCTAAAAACTTTCTCAAGTAGTTCTTTGAATGGTTCAAGTTCTGTTTTTGAGCTTATAACAACTTTGATGTAAGTGGTTTTTTTCGAGTTGGCTGCATAGTTAAGACATTGAAGTTCATTTTCTAAAAGTTTAGAATAATGTTGTGGATCAACAAACTCTGATTCTGGGGTTTTGAATTCAATTTTGATGTAATCAATGTACGGAAGTATTTGGAGAAATTTTTGAGAGTCGTAGCATGACGATTCTAGATAAGTAGGAATTTTTTTTGTCTTAACAAACTTTGCCATCTCTAAAACTGCTTCTGATTGTACAAGGGGATCTCCACCAGTAAAATTTACTTTGTATGTATTTTTTTCTAGATTTTTTTCTATAAGGTTACAGGCTTCTTCAACAGAATATTCCTGTCCTGAATTCATTGGCAATGAATCTTTAGTGTCACAGTAAAAACACTTGAAAGGACATCCTGCCAGCCTTACAAAAAGAGTTTTTGTTCCGTATAGTATACCCTCTCCTTCTACAGAAGTAAATATTTCAAATAGTCTAACTTTCAAGTAAACAATATTCAGTTTTTCAATATTTATTCAATTGGATTGTTATATGAATAATTGTTACTAAAACGATTTATTCACACAAAACAGACAGAAATTGTGAAAATCTTACTCTGCTTGTGTTTGCTCTCACTAGCCTTAATTTTTCTCATACCACAAGAAGTCTATGCAATTGATATTACAGCAACACCTCAAAAAATCAATTTTGATCCAAACGACTGGCTCAGAATAGACATTTCGGTAAATGGGTATCTTGGCGGTCCTGTTAGTTGGACAGCACATCGTCCTGACAATTCTACATTTTCTGGCTCACTTGATCAGTTACGAGCTGGAAAGACAACTCATCAAATTGTTAGAAGTGCATTTGATAATTATTTTGGAAATTGGTCAATAACGTATACTTACAATGGTGTAAATCAGACCGCTTCGTTTGTAGTTAAGCCAATCACACTTTCTGTAAAACTCGATAAGGAACTCTACTATGATGGCGATATTATGAAAATATCCTTAACTACATCATACTTTCTTCCTACTGTTACAAAAGCTGAATATTATCACTTGAATTTGTATGATAAGAAAGGAAATCTTGCAAAACACCTTGAACAGATAGACATTGGTGCATATCAATCAAGTACAATCTATAATTTTCCAATAGATACACTAGTTCAGGATAATCCTATAGGAGATTATAAAATTAAAGTAAAATATTACAATGTTACCTCAGAGATTCCATTTGAGGTTGGAGATATTGAAAAACGTACAACAATTTTTGTCAGCACAGACAAATCGCTTTACCAAATAGGTGATAGTGTTGATCTAACACTGATATTTTCTAAGGTAAGGGAGTCAGAAGGAGTGATAGAAATTACAGATCCATCAGGCATTACATCAGTCAAAACATTTCCAGTAAGTGCCGTGTCAACAAAACTACACCTTGAGAAGATTGCATCAATACTTGGAAAATATAGATTTGAGATACATTATGCAGGAGTTACAGGGTCGGGTTCTTTCGTTGTTGGGACTGGAACTATTAAAACAGAACCAGACATAGGTTTAGAACTTGAGCTTGATAAGCAAAAGTATAGACCAGGTGAAACAATAAAAGCAAAAATTCACACTAGCGACATAATTGCAGAATTTGCAAGTTTTTGGTTTGAAGACCCATCTGGTAAAGAAGAATCTAAACTCGCAGTATCTGTGACATCTGGAGACACCATTGTTTCTTACAAAATAAACAAGGATGCGCCAGTTGGATCATGGAAAATGTATGTTGATTATGGCGGAGTTACAGGATCTGCCATATTCTTTGTAGAGGAGGAATCAGGTGATACAGATATTATCAATACTGATTCTGTTGCTTCTCCACAATTACTTTTTACTCTTGGTTATGATAATATCAAATTCAAGAACCCGAGAGATATTGCAGTAGATTCGGAGAACAATATCTACGTAGTAGATTCTGGAAATTCACAAATTAAAAAATTTGATTCTAACGGAAAGATTCTTGCATCATGGGGATCTTTTGGTGTCGGTGAGGGTCAATTTAAAAACCCATCCGGTATTTTTGTTGATAAGAAATACGTATACGTAGTAGATACTGCAAACGCTAGAATCCAGAAATTTGACAAGCAGGGGAACTTTGTATATGCATGGGGAACATATGGAGATGAACCGGGGATGTTCCGTACACCAGTAGCAGTGGCTGCCTCTAATTCAGGAGATCTTTTTGTGTCAGATTCAAGCGTAAATAGGATTTTTGTATTTGATTCGAATGGTCAATATAAAGATGAGATTAGATCACCGCTTACTTTACCAGCAAAATTTTCTACAACAAACTACATAGTTTTTGATTCTAAAAATAATTTTTACATCATAGTTTCTAATGAGAATAAGGTTTTGCAGTATAGTAGTATAGGTACATTTCTCAAATCATTTGGAGCGACAGGGTGGAAAGAAGGCCAGTTTAACAAGCCAGACTCTATGACAATAGATTCTGATGGAAACCTCTACGTTACAGATACAGGTAACAACAGAATACAGAAATTTGATTCGCAAGGAAAATTCCTAGTTAGTTGGGGTACTTTCGGAAGTGAACCAGGACAGTTCAAGGATCCAGTTGGAATAGCAGTAGATTCCAAAAAAAATGTGTATGTAGTAGATAGAACAAATAACAATGTTCAAAAATTTGCGCCCTATGATGCGCCTGTGGACATTGTGATACCAAGCTGGATCAAAAACAATGCACGGTGGTGGGCGGAAGACAAAATCCAAGATTCTGACTTTGCATATGGTATACAGTTTTTGATAAAACAAAAAATAATCAACATTCCTGAAGCTAAGCTGTCAGCGACAGATTCTGTTAAAATTCCATCATGGGTCAAAGTTAATGCAGGATGGTGGTCTGATGACAAAATATCAGATAAAAGTTTTGTAGCAGGTATTCAAT
>DATIDL010000101.1:0-4082 GCA_035456305.1 Nitrosopumilaceae archaeon | reverse complement strand
AAAATATATGGTTATGTACAAATCATTGGCAAGAACATACAATAGAAAAATAGCCAATAAGTTAATTTTTATAAATATAATATCTATTTGTTAAATATAGAATTTTTAATAGATATTAAGGCTCTTAATTTAACGAAAGATCTATAACTGTGTGTATGTCCTATTCTTCCGTTTAAAAAATATCGCCTCATTTCAGAAATCATTCAACGATGTAATTTCCAAAATATGCTTACTGATATTCTATAACAGTATTTTGAATCATCCAAGATCTATTTCATTATTTTTTCTGATAGAAAATCTTCATTATCTTTTGCATCAAAGAAAACAGGCACATTTTGCGTATTTGTTGCCTTGAAACTAGTCATAAACCAGTCTCCATTTTCAAAGGTTAATGCCCTGTCCATAAATGCATCATCTATGGCAAACGTATCAGAGATTAATTGTCTGTCATAAGGCCTTGGCATTGTACTTACAAAATAGCTATGAAGTTGTTGTAGAGCATTTGTATTTAAATGTGCAATCCTTTGAGTAGATATCCAACCATGTAGGTTATACTTACGTCCATGTCTTAACAACTTCTCAAGTGCTCTACTATACTGACTAACCAAATTTCGCATATTCTAGATATATGAAAAATGTTGATTTTCAAGCATAATTTACCTATCTTATCAGAAAGAATTTGTAAACGAATTTTAGTTAGTCAGTATAGAACTTTCGGTTCCATCTTCTCTTTTTTTTCATAAGGAATAAATTCTTGTGCCTCGTCAAAGACAAATATTATTTTTGGATTGAGAGTAAAGCTATTCTTCCTGTACCTGAATACCCTATTAATTATTTCTGAACAAAACGTTCTTGCGATGTCTGCTTCCGAAAGGTTTATAACAAATAGCCTTGGTGAGGATTCTTTTTCATCCATTATCTCTTTAACAAGATCTGTTGAATAATATCCAGTAGGATCATTTGTAACGGGATTATCTATTGCAATTTTTAGATTGTTAAAAAGTGACAATATTGTTGCGTCTTGTCGAAATTTTGCGCTTGCAAGAAGTTTGTTGATTCATAAACTGCATGACACTTTCTGTTGCTATACTTTTTATTCAAATGAGAAGCAAACCCTGCTTCCTGTAATGTGTTTTCATATTTTGTTTCCTCTAATATGGAACCATCTTTATCAGTTATACATACAACGCAATTTCTCTTTCCTATGTCTACTGCAATGTATATAGTAATCATCTTTTTTTGATTCTATTATTTTTTCTTTTATTCTCATTTTCACCTCCTTTTTTTATTGTGATACTATTACTATCAGTAACCAACCAACCAGCCAGAAAGCTGCAAACATCTATCAGAGCTCGTAATAGCTCACATATACAGCAGCTAACACAAATCCCCATTCAACACAAAAGACCTTACCGTAGAAAGGTCACGCACAACAAGGGGTTTGCTAGTTGGATAAGAGAATAGAAACAGTAAAAGACTTTTACATGTATTCAAAAGATCTATTATAGAAATTATCTCGTCAATGCTTTTAACTTATGTTTTTAATTTAACGAAATAGTGAAAAACAAAGCACGATACGTTATCCTAGCTCTTTTGATTTTGATACCATCTATAGTTAATCTCTCAGTTTCTCTTTACAATAGAAACATGCCAGAACTTTTTGGAATGCCCTTCTTTTACTGGTTTCAGACATTATGGCTTGTATGTTGCTCTGGGTTTTATTTGGGATTTGCATATTTAATGCGCTGAGGGGCTGGAGAAAGAAGAGGAGGAGATTCTTACAAAAATGATTGGATTTGATGGCACAATTCCATTTGTTGGTCTTTTTGTTCTGTTTATAGTTCTTGGATTTTACGGAAAATATTGGCGTAGAGGTGACTTAAATCATGTACATGAATGGTCTTTGGCAGGAAGAAGGCTTGGTACCGCACTTGTCTTTTTTTTAATTGGTGCTGACATTTATACGGCCTACACCTTTGTTGCAATTCCATCAGGAGTTTTTGCCAAAGGCTCGCTTTACTTTTTTGCAATCCCTTATGTTGGGTTGACATTTGGCGTTGCTCTTGTCACAATGCCAAGGCTTTGGTCGTTATCCAGAGAAAAAGGATATATCACTGCATCTGATTTTGTAAAAGACAGGTTTAGCAGCAAAATTCTATCTATTCTAATTGCAATGACAGGAATCATATCATTACTGCCATACATTGCGTTACAGATAGTAGGAATGCAATCAGTTCTTACTGTAATGCTTTCAGGTACAGCTAACTCTAATACAGTCGAAGAAATATCGCTTTTAATTGCATTTGTAATATTGGCTGCCTTTACCTATACTAGCGGACTACGTGGAGCAACTCTCACTGCAGTCTTTAAGGATATACTGATCTGGATAACTGTCATTGCTCTGATAGTTGTAGTTCCTCTAAGCATTGGTGGAGGTGGTGGTGGTTTTGCTACTGCCTTCAAGAATGTAAAAAAACAAACCTATATTACATTGTCTGAATCGCTTGTTCCCGGCTATACGACTCTGGTTTTGGGCAGCGCCCTTGCGCTCTATCTTTATCCTCATGCCATAAACGGTGTTTTAAGCTCAGAGAGCGCACAAAAGCTTAGAACCAGTACGGCATTGCTACCGCTTTATGGCGTTGGGCTTGCTATTATGGCACTTATGGGAATTCTTGTATACGCTGTACCATCTGCAATGAATTTCCTTTCACATTTTCCCGAAAGCTCACGCGGTATACTTGTTGTTCCGTCTTTGATTTTATATACAATGCCGGGATGGTTTTCAGGAATAGCTCTCCTTGGTATATTCGTAGGTGGTCTGGTACCTGCAGCAATTATGGCAATGTCACAGGCAAGCCTGCTTACAAGAAATATCATAAAAGAGATCAAACCAAACATGCCTGCAAGTTCTGAAATTAGAATAACAAAGATTTCATCAACTGCGTTCAAGTTTGTTGCACTTGGTTTTGTCTTTATAGTGCCAGCTACTTATGCAATATCTCTACAACTTTTGGGAGGAATACTAATTGTACAAATTCTACCTGCAGTGTTTTTTGGTCTATATGTCAAATCATCATTAAGAAAAGAACCACTTATTGCGGGTTTACTTGTTGGAATATTTTCAGGAATTTATATGGTCGAGTATACAAACAACTTTGGAGCACTTACATCATCGCTAGTCCATACAACTTTTGGTTCATTGTATGTTGCAGTCATTGCCCTTGTGTTTAATCTGATAATATCATTTGGCGGAAGCGCAATCATGAACAAAAAAAGACTACTGTTCTCCCTACTATACTATGGCAAGAAATCAAAATGTGACAACAACAATCAAAAAACTTGATTTGTTGTTATTTCCCCAGTTTGCTCTTCCTGTTTTTCTTCTCCTTCTTTATCCGAGTTTTCATCATCATAATCAGGCTCCTTAGATTCTTTGTCGTCTTCATTGCCGCTGATATCTGAAGAAGAGGGTGAACTTCTTTTTATTTGCTCTCTATCTTTACCTTTGGACTTTTCAGATTCTGATACAAACCTGATAGCATCATCGACTACTGTTGCATTAGTAAGCAAGTCCATAAATTGCCATTATCATCATCAAAGCTGCTGCCAAAGTAATAAGAAAAAGTACTATTACTACCATGATACGTAATTCATAGCTAGTAGCAATATTATTTGTTCTTGTGCTAATTAGGTTTGTGGAAATGCTAGGCTAGACTCGATCTTCTATCTTCTTGTACCTCGGGTGAATAATCCATGACACATGCCTTAACAGCATTGTAATTACCTTGGTAGTATATAATGTAAAGTAAAAGTGATTACTTTGGATTGGTTACTTCTGAATGAAGTTGTTCATAGATAATAAAACCAAGTAACTAGTTTTAGTTTACACAAATAACTTACGAATGTCTTTACAATGCTCTTAACGAAGAGCGTCATCGTTACCGGTGCCTCACGTGGCATAGGACGTGCAGTAGCTATAAGGCTGGCAGGGGATGGCTTCGCAATTGCAGTGAACTATGCAGGCAACGCCACTAAGGCCGAAGAAGTTGTAACTAAAATTAAATCCTATGGTGGACAAG
>DATIDL010000100.1:0-24239 GCA_035456305.1 Nitrosopumilaceae archaeon | reverse complement strand
CTCTGTAAAGCTAGAATAGATGAATATGGATTTTGTTCATGCGGTTCTGGAAGTGAATAAATCAGAAACTAAATTTCCGTTGATTTAAATAAAATAAAAATGCGCAACAATCCATGAACTGCCTCTTCTGTGACATCTTGTCTGGGAAGACATCGGCACATTTTGTATATGAAGACAAGTCGCATGTAGCTATAATGGACAAATATCCAATACATAGAGGACACACACTTGTAATCCCACGTGAGCATCATGAAAAAATCATTGACATGCCTGAACAAAATGTTTCAAGCTTGTTTTCAAAAATTCCTTTAATTGCACGTGGAGTACTGGAAGCCACGGGTGCAGATGGATTTAACATTGGACAAAATAATGGCAGGGCAGCAAACCAAATAATACCGCACGTTCACGTCCATGTTATTCCAAGATACACCCGCATAGGTGTTGCATGGCCAAAACGAACAATTGCTGATGAAAAAGATTTGGCAGACTTGGCTGCAAAAATAAAAAGCTGTATAAAATTAACTTAATTCCTTGACAATTGATTCCATGTCTGATCTGGTAAGTCCAATTCCTTTTCTTGCATCTTTTCTAGAAATTATCTTTCCATTTTCAAATGCTATCATGGTTGGAACTGCCTGTATGTTGAATCTGTCCCAAAGTGGGTTTTCATCTTCGTTGACTAGAGCAGCTTTTTTGTCTATGTTTGAGTTGATTTCTTCAAAGGTTGGTCTAAAGTTTGCACAGTATGGGCACCAGTCTGCATAAAAAAGTACAAGTGTTTTCTTGTTGTTGTTTAGAATTTTGGCATCAAATTCCTCTGGTAAGACATGTTCCATGATATGATGTTAGATTGTAAAACATTTAGAGCTAACGAAAAACCAGATTTGCATCATTTACTGATTTGGATTATATCTCAAAAAGGCGCCTACTTTTCCAATGCTTGAAAGCATTGCGCCATGTTCTGTTACTCCTGATATGACTTCGATTTTTGTTCCTGTGTCAGTCGTAAGTAATGAAAGATAATCCACAATGTCTCGCTCTGTCGCTTCTGAATCCATGCTTTTGCATGTTGGGCATGGTAATCTTAGTAATTCTTGCATTCTTTGAATGACTTTGGGTCTTTCCAAAATTTCGGTTTGAACATTTTGACATCTTCTGCATGTTACATCCATTTTTCTTAGATTTGTGTCGTCAGTAATTATGACCGTATCAACGACATTTCGTTTTAGAAGATCAATTATCTCGTTTAGTCCGTATGTTGCCAAACCTCGTGATGCGTGAATGTCATGGAAGAGTTTCTCAACTAGCCTTTTTTCTTCTACCATTCTGTAATCTGATAAAACTTCTTGTGCTCTTGCAAATGCCTCGCGAACTCCTTCTGAGCCTGCATATGACGTATCTAATGTTGAAATGATCATATTTTGTAATCTGTATTCTAGATATTCTTCTTTTATGAAATTCTCTTTTGTCGGTCCTGGACCTGATATGATTAGTCCTTTTATTGGATAAATATCAATAAAATATTCACGAGTTGTATGTGCGACTCTGTGATAATATTCACCTAGCTCCATTTCTCGTAGTCTTTCAAATCTTCTTGCAGACTGACCTCCTTGCCTGTGTTTTCCTGCTACTCCTGATGATGTCTCGCCCAAAACTTCAAGTTTGTCTCCCTGCAAAAGACCCCATCCTGCATCTTTTGCGTCAATAGCTAAAAACCCAATTAAATTATCAGCTTTTAGCATGTCTTTTAGGATGTCAACATGAAAATGATCATCGCATCTGTATAGGAATGTCTGCAACTCTTTTGGTGGTTCAAGCTCATACATCTTGATCACCTCGCTGCCAATTGGCCCACCGCCTTCTGGTGGAAGTGCGCCACAGAAAAAAACAAGACCTTTGTCTGGAGGCCTTTTGTATAGCTTTAGTCTCTGTATTACACGTGAAAGTGCGTCTACTACGTGAGTTCTGGTGAGATCTGATTTGATGTTGTCTGCAGTTCCTTGCTCTTCGCGCAATCCGTTTATGACTTCATGTAATGCTTTCTTTGGTGGAATGTAAAGTGATATCAATTCTGTTCCTCTACCAGACTTGTCAGAAAGATCTTCGAGTGTTTTTCTTAGTTTGTATAGCTTGACAGAGTCTTGTTTTTCAATTATTGGCTTGCCCATTATCTGACCTCTTGAGATCACGAATATTAAGTTTGATTATAGTGTGTCAATGACTTGTCTAAAAACAGAAAACGGTTGATTTCCTACTATCTTTGTTACTTTTTCATTATTGAAAACCAAAAATGACGGTGTTGCACCAATTCCAATGCTTGCTCCAAATTCATAATTATCAGAAACTTTCTGCTCGTATTTCTTTTCATCAAGGCATTTGTTGAATTGCTCTAAATTGAGATTGACTGTGTTGGCAAACCGATCCAATGATTCTCTATTCACCCATCCTGTTTTTTCACCGGCCCAATTTTTGTAGAGTTCATCATGGTATTCCCAGTATTTGCCTTGATCATCGGCACAGTATGATGCCTCCGCAGCCAATATTGAATCTGGACCGTTCAAAGGAAAGTCTCTAAATACAAAATTCACCTTTCCTGCATCCACATACTCTTGAATTAGTAAATCCTTGCTTGATTGATGAAATTTGTAACAAAATGTGCACTGGTAATCTCCCCACTCTACAATCGTGATTGGCGCATCTGGATTCCCAATGAGAGGAGAGCCGTTTTGCATTAGTATTTGAGTGGTTATTATTGTGTCCTCTTCTGGTTCAGTTGGTACAAGATAATAATATGAGAAAATTATCGCAATGACTGCAGGTATTGCAAGTAAATAATACCTCTTCATAGATGCGGTGAATTTTGAATTTAATATTAAGATTGTTAAAATTCAATTATCGGATGAACCATCCTACAATTTAAATACTGATAATTTTCATTGAAAATGAAATTGACAAATACTTTACAAATCACAAAATCAAATCATGGTGTTCCAAAATTAGCTGTCGGAATATTACTTGCATTGTTTGGAATTGGAGTATTTGTAGTGGGATTTGATCAAGGTCATTTATTTAGTATGATTGAAGGTTCAAGTGCGTTTGATGATCTATATCTGCATGAATTATACCATGACATGCGCCATGCTGCAGGATATCCGTGTCACTAGATGAAGACCTTTCTCTTCCTTATTATCGTGTTAGGATCTGGCTTTTCTGCAGGATTAGTGCATGGTATTGTTAATTTAGGTGTGGTTGAACCCTTTCTAGATGATGCAATTGGAATAGAAAATCAAAACTTGTTTGCATCAGGAGAAGCAGAAAATACACCAGAATTTTGGGAAGAATTTAACATGTACAGAACATGGCAAAAAGGAGGCGAGGTTCTTGCTGGGGGAATATTGGGGCTGTCACTAGGTGCGTTGTTTGGTCTTGTCTTTGCTTACTCAAGGCACATTTTGCCAGGCAAGCATCATGTCAAAAAAGCGTTAATTCTTGCAGGAATAATGTGGTTTACCTTATTTTTTGTACCTTTTCTCAAATATCCAGCTAACCCGCCAACTGTGGGCGATCCTGAAACTATTATGATTAGAACGTTACTTTACATTTCATTTGTAGCATTATCAGGACTTGGTGCATTAGCATTTTCAAAAATATACAAAAAAATGCAAAACCAAGCTAAGAAATTTGTAGTGCCACTTGGTTATGCTATATACATAAGCATAATTTTTGTATTGATGCCTCCTAGTCCAGATGAAGTAATTGCTCCAGTTGACTTACTAAATGGTTTCAGAATTGCATCTGCAAGTACTGTGACAATGTTTTGGGTCATAAACGCAATAATCCTTGGTAGCTTGTGGCAGAAATTTCAGCCACATGTTGAACAAAATCAGGAATCACGATAAGATTCCAAGGTCTTGTAATAACAATATGGAAACTGATTGTGAAATAAATTACTCTAGAAAATCAACAACATCAGCCGACCAATAATTGGTTGTCTTCTGTCACTTGGTCTACCCATCAAAGGACTAATTTGGAGACAAACTGATTACTGGTTCGGGTTTTCTTATACTTACATCCGCTTTACTTATTCTGCTCTTGTAAAGTTTGAATTTTTTACCATTATCTGAAAGTATCCATTTTTCTATTTTTATTAAAGAAAGCTCCTCAAGATCTGATATCTTTTTGTATACTGAGCTTAGTGGAATTCTGTGCTCTTCTGCCAATTCTGCAGCAGTTTTACCTTCTTTTATGACTGAAAATAGAATTGCTCTTGACTGTGCATCTGCTAACGCCTCCAGCACTTTTTGATTTACGTCATATTTTTTTAATTGTGTAAGTGAGAGACGTTTTACCATATTTTTTCAATTAGGGCAGCCTAACTATTTAAATTACGCGAACCTCATTCTAAGATTTTAGAATGACTTTCTGATTTAAATAAAGTTAGCTTACCCTAAGTAACGATATTTCGTGGCAAGGTTTGGTGTGTTGTATTACATTATTGTATTTGCTATAATTGGTTCATTTGTACTTCCTATGCAAAATATATCTGCACAATCACAAGAACAAATTATTTTTTTGAGTGACAAAGAACTTACTTTTGTTGGCGTTGATCTGGCAGAACAAAGCATAATGAAAGAAAACTATGATGCAGCAAGCGTTTATCTAAAATTTGCATCTGATGCCTTTGCTAGATCATTACCATCTGCTAGATCAGTTGACAATAATCTTGCTGATGAAATTCACATAATGTTAGTAGAAGTTCAGGCTGATACAACTTCACGTGCCTCAAATGATGTGATTTTACAAAAAATTTCTAACATAAAATCACTTCTCGAAAAAATCCAATTAGATTCTTCATTGACTCCAAATGTTTTAGCACAAATGCTTTTGGTTGCAGACGAAACATATGAAAATGGATCTCTAAAAAATGATGAAGTTTCATACCAACTTTCATATTCAATAATCTCAAAAGTTGAACAAATTTTTGAATCATCTACTAGTTTTGATGAACGACAACGAACTGAATTGCAGTCATTTTTTTCAGAACTTGACTCTCTAGTGTCAAGCAGAGAAAATTTTGTCAAAATTGGAACACTGATTACTGCTATCCAGCGTGATTTGCTTGGAACCCAAAGTACAGTTAACCAAGATAATCTGTATGATGTGATACGCCAGTTATACAAACAACTTGTTATTGAGATTGATGCGGGAAATTATGCAAGGGCAGAACAGATTGCAATAGAGGCATACCTTGAAAATTTTGAGTATCTGGAGCCTGATATCGAAGTAGTCGATTCCGAACTACTTCATAAATTAGAAATTGCCATGAGAGAAGATCTACGTATAACTATCAAGCAACACACATCATCAGATATTATAAAACAAAAAATTGATGTAATTTTACTAGACCTTGACAAGGCAGAAGATCTTGTATCCAAACTTCCAAAAGCTAACCTAGCTCCAACTGAACTAACTATTGCATCAATAAATGACAGAGACCTTGCTCCTATGGGTTCAGCTACGGCAGAACAAAAATCTGGAGTTCAAACTCAAATTGATTTTATCCGTGAAAGTCTTCAATCTCTTTTGGTTCAATACAAATCTGGAGACTATCAGTCAGCATATGCTACTGCAAGAACAGCATATCTTGATAGCTATGAACACGTTGAAATTCCGCTTAGGGCAATAGATCCAAATTTCACCTTAGAAGCTGAAATTCAGTTTGCGGAACTACGTAATTTGATTAATACAAGAGCAGATTATGAAAAAGTTCAAGAAGCTACAATTGCAATAAAACGAAGTCTTGATGAATCAGAAAGATTGGTTTCAGGTACAGGTGCACTTGCACCAGCAATTGCATTTTCATCTTCATTTGCACTGATTTTTAGAGAAGGATTAGAGTCGGTATTGATTCTAGGTGCAATACTGACATATCTTGAGGCATCGCGTAACACAAAATTCAAACCATATGTTTACTATGGCGTTGTAGCTGCAATTGCAGCCACTGCAATAACTTGGTTTATAGCTTCATATGTTATAGAAATATCTGGTGCAAATCGTGAGTTAATTGAAGCAGTGGCTGCACTGTCTGCAACCGCAGTGTTGTTTTATGTCAGCTTTTGGATTCTAAATAAAATCGAGACTAAAAAATGGATGGAGTTTGTAAAGGCCAAAGTCTGGCAAGCCACAGCCACGGGAGGTTTTGCTGTCTTTGTAATGCTCTCATTTTTTACAGTATACAGAGAGGGCTTTGAAACTGTCTTGTTTTATCAGGCAATGTTTGGATTTGCCAAATACATGGAAGCATATGTTGGATTGGGTTTTGTTCTTGGAATCGCGGTTTTGTTTGGTGTTTATTATGGCATGAGAAGGCTAGGAAGAAGACTCCCACTAAAAGCATTATTTGGGCTAACCATGGGAGTTGGCGCGTACCTTTCTATTGCGTTTATTGGAAATGCAATAAGGGAATTACAAACTCTGGACATAATCCCAGTGACTAATATGATTGGAACCATCCCAAGACTTGACATAAACTTGTCTACCATGACAGGAATTCATCCAACACTTGAAACCACAATTGCACAAATAGTTTTACTTGGGATCTATCTTGCAGCAGCATTCTATGTTTTGATAATGCGACCAAAAAGAGAAGAACAGATAGCAAAAATGAGAAAATCGAGGGCTCAGGTTGAAGAGATCTAGAAGAGTAAGAATTGGGATTGATGTTGGCGGCACTTTCACAAAAGCAGTAGGTATTGACATAGTTACAGGACAAATTTTGGGAAAGTCTACTGTTCCGACAACACATACAAGTGATACAGGAGTTTCAACAGGAATTGTTACTGCACTTGAAAATCTGCTATCTTCTTCTAACATACAGTTAGATGAAGTTGAATTAATCGCACATAGTACTACTCAGGCAATTAACGCATTATTGGAATCTGACACTGCAAAGGTTGGCATAATTGGAATGGGTGTTGGATTAGAAAAACAAAACGTAATCAAAAGAACCAATTTGCAGGATCCTAGCATAAATTCACGTCAGGATCTAAAAACGGCATATCGCTTCTTGGATACTTCCCATCTTATTACTGAATCTGAAATAGATAACGCCATACAGGAATTAAAAAATGAAGGTGCTGAGGTAATTGTAGCGTCTGAGGCATTTTCAGTAGATGACCCTTCTAATGAGCTGTACGTGATGAATGTTGCAATGGCAAAAAACATGCCTGCAACAGCCTCACATGAAATCTCTGGCATCTATGGATTGGAAATTAGAACATTGACTGCTGCAATCAATGCTAGCGTACTGCCAAAAACATTTGAAGTTGCAAATTTTGTTGAAAAGGCAATACGTGGAACTGGGGTTTCTGCGCCGCTGATGATCATGAAAGGTGATGGTGGAGTAACAGACATGAACACGTTTAGAACAAAGCCAATTCTTACTATTCTATCAGGTCCTGCTGCAAGTGTAGCCGGTGCTTTGCTGTATCTAAAAGTCACAAACGGGATATTTGTTGAAGTTGGCGGAACTAGTACCAACATATGTATAATACGAAACGGCAAACCTGAAATTCGTTATGTGACAATAAAAGATCATCCTACCTGCATACGTTCTATGGATGTTAGAGTCGTTGGAGTTGCTGGAGGCAGTATGGTTAGATTAAAAGATGGAAGAGTTTGGAAAATTGGACCAAGAAGTGCTCACATTGCTGGTTTGAAATATTCATGCTATGCTGATCCTGAAGACTTGAAAACAGGCGAGATTGTTATGATAAAACCGCGTCCAAATGACCAGGATGAATATGTTGCAATAAAATGCAAGGGCGGAACATACGCAATTACAAACACTTGTGCTGCAAATGCACTTGGAATGATTGATGAGGGTGACTATGCATTTGTAAACAAAACCTCTGCAAAAATTGCAATTGGAATGTTAGCCCAAAAAATAGGAATATCGGTAAGTGAGATGGCACTTTCTATAATTCAAACTGCTTCATTTGAAATTACAAAAACAATTAGCCAAATATTAAAGGAATTCAAGATGGATAAAGAAAGAACAACAATTATTGGAGGTGGAGGTGGAACGTCTGTCTTGGTTCCGTTTGTTGCAAAGCAACTTGGAATTTCATATAAAAAAGCAGAGCATGCGGAAATAATTTCATCAATAGGGGTTGCATCATCTATGATTCAAGAAGAGCTAGAACACACTATTGATAATCCAACAGCTGAACAAATTTCTCATATTCATAAAAAAATTCATGCCCTTGTTGTAGAAAAAGGCGCAGTTCCAGAATCCGTAGTAATAAACAGTGAGTACATTCCTGAAAAATCGGTTTTACGTGTGACTGCTATTGGCAACGTTGAATATGAAAAAGAGACTGCTAAGAATGTCTTTACACTAGAAGATGCACTGGTAAGAGCAAATGAAATAATGCAAATCCCACAGGATCTCATCGAGCTTAGCTTTGAGACAGATAATTATTTTGTATTTACAGGTCATATTGAGAAAAAGAAACTATTTGGAAAGAAAAAACATCACCATATTTTGATTTTAGACAGATATGGTCGAATGAAATTATCAGTAAAAAACGGAAAACTATTCCAGGGAGGAACACTATCTGTAATTGAAGAGTTTGAAGAGTTTTTAGAGTCAAGACATGGTGAGATTGCCCCTCAAGTACATCTTCTAAATGATCTAAAACTAATTGACTTTTCAGGTTTAACGTCAGCTGCAAATATTGTGATTGCAATAAAAAAAGAATTAGAAGGTTCAACAAAAGGCGCAATTGTGTTAGAATTACAATAGACTGAATGCACTCAAAAAAAAAGAAAAAGTGAGGAATTATTTCTTGTTATGGGCTGCCTTTAATACTGCTTTTTCTTGTGTTACCTTGTCATCTAGAATTTGATGATATACAGGATTTCCATATTCTAGTCCTCTACACTCAAAGGTAAACGAGTCTAGGTAGACAAATTTTGTTTTTTCATTGTATGTCTCCTCTTTATCAAACTCTGTGTAGATGAAATAGTCAGCAACATTACAGTCCGTGTAGAAGATCTGTCTTATTGGAGTATTACCTTGTATCCATGATATAGCCATGTCAAATTCTTGGTATTCATGCTGTACTGATTTTCCACGATTATGGGTAATATCCACTGCTTGGTAAAGATACGGGGTATCTGCTCCCATGACCTTTTCTAATACAAGCTTTGGTGCACTTCGTGTAGTATCAAAGCCTGACGTAGTTGATGTCCCTGTCTGCACAAATGGTTTGTAGTTTTTGAAAGTATCTACTTTTTCCTTCACTCCAGACCTGAAATCAAACACTGCTTTCAGTGTGATATCATTTACACTGTTGCTATTTGCTGCTTTTTCTTCTGCAAAGACTTGTGTTCCTTGCATACTTGGTATCAAAAGAATTGCTGCAATTGCTGTTAATGTAGCGATTCTTAGATTGTTTGTTGGTTGCTTCATTGTAATCAAAACAAATTTGATATAATTTATTTGAATTTATCTTGGCAAAACACTGGAACATTTTTTGCAAACCATTGTTTAAAATAAAACCTTGTTATTGAATTGTAGAATATTTAGTTGAGGCAGATATTCTAAAGTTCAATTCTATTAATTTGAAATATCCAAGTACTATAAATAATCTATCAAGGTGTTCAGTATTGAATGAATAGAAATTTCTTTGGATTCGTTTTAGTTTTGTTATTTTCAATATCTGTTATTCCTGCATTTTCAGAAGAAGATGATGAAAAATTATCCTTTGGCAGTTATCTGGAAGAAACTTTGGGGCATCTTTGGGCATTGGAACAAAACCTTGATGACAATAACAAAGAGTTAGCAATTATACATGCAACACATCCTGTGGCAGAGCTATATGATTTGATGAAACCAGAGCTTGAAGAACATGATGCCGCACTTGATGCGCAATTACGACAAATCTTGTTTGAATTAAATGAAAAAACCACATCTGGTGTGACAAGAGAACAGGCACAAGAGGCAATAGATCAGGCAAAAGATGTTGTTGAGATTGCCAGGGCTACGGTAATAGGAAGTGAGGGTGAAAAAATGACATTCAAGATTAATTTGATGATAAATCTGCTTGAGACATCCATAGTAGAATATGAAGAGGCAGTATCTGATGGTCAAATTCGTGAAATGGCAGAATTCCAAGATGGTTCTGCTTTTGTCTGGAGATCACAGCAGATCTATGAAACTATAAAATCTGAAGTGCCAGAACATGAGGCAGAAGAGATTGCAGAGTTTTATGAGGATTTGTGGAAAGCATATGACGAAAGAACAGATCCTGAAACTGTAGAAACTCTTGCAAGTGGAATTGTTCATGAACTAGAAGAAGTCGCTGGAATAGAAATGGAGGTAACTGAACTTGGAGATTATGTCACAAACATAAGATCTCTTTTGACTGAAGCCAAAGAAGAATATGAAAAAGGAGAAACCGATGAGGCATTAAGCTTTGCAACAAAGGCATATCTTGATAATTATGAGTTTCTAGAATCTGCAGTCGGAGCACAAGATCCAGAATTAAATGAAGAAATTGAACACATGATGCGCGAAGAACTACGTGATATGATCAAAAATGGTGCACCTGTTTCTGAGGTAAGTGCGCATATTGATGAAATTCTTCTAAAAATGGATACAGTGGCAGTGATTGTTCCCGAGTTTGGCCCAATGGCATTTGTAGTTCTAGTGACTGCAATAGTTACCATTGTTGCTCTAAGTATAAAATATCAAAAACTAAACCTAGTGAAAAGATTCTAGTTCTAGGTTACAATCTTTGTAATACTGTTTGTTTTTTCAGCTTCTTTAATCTCTCTAGCTATTCTTCTTCCCATACTCATATGCTCATCATAAAGGAATGTCGAATACGGTGAACCATCGACATAAAGATTGGTTCCTGCAACAATTCTTGCAGAGAACTCAAAAGTAGTAAACTTGCCATTCTCATCATATACTCCTTCCAAACAAAATGGGCCGTTCATTCCTGGTTTTACTAGTCTTTTTGTAGCCTCGACAAATCTCTCACCCATGGAATAAACTTCATCTAAAAGTGATTCTCTTAGCACCAATGGGCTATTTGCTATCACATTAAAGGATGGAATTGAATCAACTTCAATTTGCTGTTGAGCTGGAATTCTTCCCAATCCGTCAATATCTGATTCGTATCTTCTGTCTACCCCAAAAAATTCTAATTCTTCTTTTAGTGGAGAATAGAAATATTGCAAATATGCAGATACTCCAAAGGAGTATTCTTGTAAGTACAGATCGTTGTCGCCTGTGATTAATCCTTGTGATATCAATTTGTCGCGCTTTTTTATGTAGTCCTTTTCACTTGTGGTTAGAAAATATCCTTTACCACCTGCAGCGCCATGACGTTTTGCTATTACAAGATTTTTGATATCTTTTGGGCTGGAAACTGATTTTGGAATATTAAGTTTTGATTCTAACATTAATTTTTCTTTCATTTTTCTGTCTGATTCCCATCGTAGTGTCCACTTGTTTCCAAAAATCGGGGTCTTGATGGACTCTATTTGTGAAGAATCCATCTGTGAAATCAGTGTTCCATGTGGAATTATTATCGATTTTTGATCTTTTAGCTTAGATGTGCATCTTTGTTCTGTTATTTCCGAAAATGAATCAACCATGATTAGTTCATCAATGAATCTAAATCTGCGGTAAAGTTTTTCTCGTTTTTTCTCGCAAACTAGAATTGTTTTAAATCCCTCATCCTTTGCGCCTTTTAGTACTTGTAGTGCACAATGTGAACCTAAGGTTGCTATGGATGTCATTGTCTGCCCTGTTTTTAGATAGAATTGGGCTCTTTATGAAAGTTGCATGAGTTAGTTTGAGACATGTGAGAATATCTCATCTATTAGTTCAATCGATATTTCTGATTTCAAATCACTAGGTACCAATTTTAGAACAAAATCAATTATGGATTGGTTTGGAGAAATAGTGCCATCTTCCATTTTTTGCGAATATATCATAATGGCATTTGTAATTGAAACTATTGCTTTTTCCCTAGCAGTAAGTGGCATGATCGTGCTACAATTTTTTCCTAATTAATACAATGGTTTTGTGATAGGAAGATAAATTAACACTAATTAGAGAAGATTTGATGAAAAGATTAGCTTATGATAGATACTGAACTTGGCACATGGCGCAGAACCATATACTCAAATCAAATCAATCCCTCAATGGATGGAAAAGAAGTCATAGTAATGGGATGGGTTGCAAGTGTTCGTGATCATGGTAACCTTGTGTTTATGATGCTCAATGATAAGGAAGGTGAAATACAAATCACTGCAAAAGCAGGTTCTTGTTCTGATGAAATCAAACAAGCCATAGTAAAATTAAAAGAACAATCCAGCATTGCAATAAAAGGAACAATCAAACCTTCTCCAAAAGCACCACATGGAGCAGAAATTGTCCCTCTAGAATTGAGAATATTCTCCCAAGTAGAAAAAATAGCGCCGTTTACATCACAAACAAAAATTGTTCCAAATATAGATACTAGACTTGAGATACGTGCAGTTGATTTGCGAAGAAGTGTTTTACAACACGTTTTCAAGGCAAGAAGTCTAGTTCTAAAATCAATCCGTGATTATCTCTATGAAAAAGAGTTTGTTGAAGTAAATACTCCTAAAATGATTGCAACAGCAACAGAAGGCGGAGCCGCACTGTTTCCTATATTTTATTACAACAAGGAAGCATTTCTTGCCCAAAGCCCACAGCTTTACAAAGAGCAGCTTACGATGAGCTTTGAAAAAGTGTTTGAAATTGCACCAATTTTTAGAGCAGAGCCTTCTAGAACCAACAGACATCTATCCGAAGCAATATCAATAGACTTGGAAGAAGCATTTTCAGATTACAATGATGTCATGAAACACATTGAAAACATCATAAAGAGATCAATAAAAGCAGTAAAAGAATTTCATGAAACATCAAACACTGGAATAGAACTGAGCATACCTGACATTCCTAATTCGATTCCACAGTATACTTACACAGAGCTTGTAGAAAAAATGCAAAAAGCAGGAGCTAAAACAGAGTGGGGTGATGATCTATATCCATCAAATCTAAAAAAGATAAACCTGACAGGATTTTATTTCATAAAGAATTGGCCGCTAGGACCAAAGCCGTTTTACGTAAAAGCAAACAAATCTGATCAAAAAATATCCGAGTCATTTGATCTCATGTTTGGAGATTTGGAGCTTTCATCTGGAAGTACAAGAATTGAAAAAAGAGAAGAACTTGAAGAACGCATGAAAAACAAGGGATTCAAGCTAGACGCCTTTGATTATCACCTTAAAGTCTTTGATTATGGGGTTCCTCCGCATGCAGGATGCGGAATTGGGCTAGAAAGACTGATGATGGCCCTCACAGGCACTGAAAACATTAGGGATGTAACATTTTATCCAAGAGACGTAGATAGACTAACACCGTAGGGAAAAAAATGGTAAAAAAAGAAGAAATAGAACAACTCGGCCATCTAATAAAAATCGAGATAAAAGATCCTCAAAAATATATCAAACAAGTAGAACAAATCATAAATTATTTTGATACTCTTGATAAAGTAACAATCGATTCTGATAAAATTTTGACTCAGGAATTGACTCTAGACAAACTACGAGAAGACAAGTACATCCCATATGAAAAAAATCTCGTTGAAAAATTAAAACACACTAGTGAGAAATTTGTCAAGGCTCCAAAGATGTAAGTATGTCTCTTTCAATTTCTGCAACTCAATATGTCAAACAGGTACAAAGTGGTGCAACATCTGCTGAAGAATTTGTTGCCAAGACACTAGAAAGAATACAAAAAGTAGAAAAAACAATTAACGCTTTTATCACAATAAATGATAATGCGCTAAATCAAGCAAAGGAAATTGATAAAAAATTAAAATCAAAAGAAAAAACAGGCATTTGTCTTGGGATGCCTGTCTCAATTAAAGACAACATATGCACCAAAGGAATCAAAACCACATGCGCATCAAAAATGCTTGAAAATTTTGTTGCGCCATATGATGCAACTGTCATTTCCAGACTGAAATCTGAAGACGCCATCATCATTGGTAAAACAAATTTGGATGAATTTGCTATGGGTTCTACTACTGAATTTAGTTATTATGGACCTAGCAAGAATCCTTGGAATCCAGACTATGTTCCAGGCGGGTCATCAGGTGGAAGCGGTGTCTCGGTAAGTGCTTTAGAGTGTGTTGCCTCTCTTGGCTCTGATACTGGTGGTTCTGTTAGAAGCCCTGCAAGCTTTTGTTCAGTAGTTGGACTCAAGCCAACATATGGTCTGATCAGCAGGTATGGTCTAGTATCATATTCTAATAGCATTGAACAGATAGGACCGCTTGCAAGAACTGTAGAAGATATTGCATTTATGCTAAATATTATTTCTGGGCATGATTCTCATGACAACACTACCATAGACAGCGGAAAACCCGATTACACAAAGGATCTTGATGCCGGAGTTTCTGGAAAAAAAATTGGCATCATATCTGAAATGATTGGGGAAGGAGTTGACAAAGATGTTCTTGCTGCAACAAACAGGGCAATATCGAAGCTTGAAAGACTTGGAGCAGAATGTAGTCCGATATCGCTTGATTCTGCAAAACATTCTGTTGCAGCGTACTATACTATTGCATCCGCAGAAGCAAGTAGTAACCTTTCACGATACGACAATATAAGGTATGGTTTTGATTTTGATCATGAAGGCTATGAGTATAACGCATACATCTCAAAAGCACGAAGTCATTTCGGTCCTGAAGTCACAAGAAGGATGCTGCTTGGAACCTTTGTATTATCATCAGGTTATTACGGAAAATATTACCTAAAAGCTCAAAAAGTTAGGAATCTGATAAAATCGCAATTAGATGCAGCCTTCAAAAAAGTGGATCTTCTTGTTGCACCAACAATGCCGATATTGCCATTTAAAATCGGAGAAAAAATCGACGACCCTCTTACGCTATACCTCCTTGACATCAATACAATACTGGCAAACCTTTCAGGAATTCCGGCCATTTCAGTGCCTTATGAGATTGCACATGGATTACCTATAGGGGTACAGTTTTTTGCAAATTCTTTACAAGAAAAACCATTGCTACAAGCTGCTTATGCATTACATAAAACAACAAACCTTCCTGAGGTGCCAATTTGACAAAGATAGGATTAGAAATACACTGTCAATTAACAAAGCTTGAAAGTAAATTATTTTGTTCTTGCAAAGCAGACTATCGAGAATTTGAAACCAATTCTAATCTTTGCCCTGTATGTGTTGGGCTTCCTGGCTCTCTTCCAGTTTTGAACAAAAATGCTGTTGAAAAGGCAGCTATGATAGCGATGGCACTTGGTTGTAAAACACCACACAAGATTTCCTTTTTTAGAAAAAATTATTTCTACCCTGATTTACCAAAAAATTTCCAAATAACCCAGTATAATGCATATGGTCCAACTAGTATTGGGCATGATGGAAAAATTATGATTGAAGAAAAGGAGATTCGAATAAGAAGAATACAACTTGAAGAGGATCCAGGAAGGCTAGTTTATGGAGGAAGCTCAGAAAAAACCAAAACTACCTTGGTTGATTACAACAGAGCAGGAACACCTCTGGTTGAAATAGTCACAGAACCTGACTTTGAGACTCCAAAACAGGTAAGGATATTCCTAAACATACTTGCAGACCTTGTTGAAAATTTGGGGGTCTCAGATCCTTCCCTTGATGGCGCATTAAGAGTTGATGGAAACATTTCAATTGAAAAAGGAAATCGAGTTGAGATAAAAAATGTAGGCTCGTTTAGGGATATTGAAAAGGCATTACACTTTGAGATTACACGACAGCAAAGCCTTGCTGAAAGAAATATTCCCATTCCTGCAGAGACTAGACATTGGGATGAGGCAAGAAAAATAACGATATCTGCCAGGTCAAAAGAAGAAGAACAAGATTATCGATATTTCCCAGAATCGGATATTCCAACAATCATGATAGATGACATCGTGTTTGAAAAGCTAAGACAAAACATGCCAGAAAGCGTCTTGTCAAAAAAAGACAGGTATGTCAACAAGTATGGGATTCCATTACAAGTTGCTGAAGTATTGTCTTCTGACAAGTTTTATTCTGATTTGTTTGAGCAAGCACATAATGACAATAATGCAAAAGAAATTGCAAATATCATAACCACTGATCTTAAAGGATTTGTAGACACTAATGAACAACGTGAGCAGCTTAAACTTACTCCAAAGCACCTTTCAGATTTGGCTGATGCTATAATGAATAACAAAATAACACGAAACTCTGGAAAAACCGCATTGCAAGAAATTGTAAAGACAGGAAAGTCGTTATCTGAGATTATCTCAAGCCTTGACTTGGGGCATGTAGATGATGAATCATCACTTTCAAAGACAATTGATGAAGTTTTTGTAGAAGAAAATAATGCTGTATCAGAGGCTAAAACTAATCCTGATACGATTAACTACCTTGTAGGCAAGGTAATGAGAAAAACGAAAGGAAAGGCAAATCCTACACTTACACTTGATATAATACGGAAAAAATTAGATTCCCAATAAGGAGACTGTTTCGCCATCTGTATCAAGTACCAGAGCTACTCCTGATGTCTCCTCTGGACTGAGAGAATAGATTGCTTTTGTTTTAAACATCACCACATCTGGCGGTTTTCCTTCATTCATTCTTTCAAAGACTTTTGAGGATGTTGCACCTGTCACTGATCTAGTTATTTTGTCAACAATTTCGGATTTTTGTTTTGGATCAGTGACAAAAGTAACTTTCCCTTTTAATTGAAATCCTTTCAATTTTTTTGCATCAAAAACTGCTACACTGACCCACGGCACTGATTTGAAATTTATATGTGATTTATGCTTGAAAAAATCAAGCCAACATATCGTATCCTCACCAAAAGTAAATGATGTTCTAGGTGATAGATTAGCTAATCCATTAAGATCTACTGAGCCTACTACAATGAACTTTTGCTTCCGAAGCATTTCTTGAACTTCAGGAGTAATTCTAACCATGTCTGTATTTCTATAGTCTTTTAATTAAAGGTAAATATGATTATCTACGATGATAATGAGAAACACAATGATATCTGAATATTATAAATTGAACCAAAGAAGAGTTTGATTAGATGCAAATCCAATTTTTTAGTTTAGATAAAAAACTGATTTTTTTGGTAATGATTGTTTCTATAATTGCACTTAGTACAACCGCAGTTTTGAGTTTTAATTTTTCACAGGATGTTCTAAAAGACAGAATAAATGATCAACTTATCAGTGAATCTGATTTGCGAGGAAATGCAATTCGAAATGTTTTTGATACTAGAATTAAAGAAACACAAATCTTATCCACCGATCCAATGATTCAAAATTTGGTTGAAGAGTTAAACCAAAATCAACATGATTCTGATCTGAAATCCCTTGTAAAAGAGAAACGTGGTGCATTTTTAACTGAAATTAAAACATTTAGAGAATTGGTTGGTTACTCGATTGGCTTTTTTGATGTAAAAATAATTGGTAATCAAGGAGTGGTGTACTTTTCACTTGGTAAACTTTCTGATTCTGATTTTTCTCAAGATCCGCGTTATGTACTAGGTTTAACAGGACCGTTTGTAGACATTGAACCGACAAGTAATGAAGGGAGAAAAATTGTTGTATCTACGCCTATTTTTAGTAGAGAAAACGGCAGTAATTCTGAACCTATCGGAGTAATAATTGCTGATATGAGTACTACAGCAATTGACGACATTTTGCTAAATCGTGGTGGTTTGGGAAATACTGGTGAAGTGTATCTAGTCAATGATGATTTTTTTATGGTGTCCGAATCCCGATTCATAGAAAATGCTGCATTTAATCAAAAAGTTAACACTTTGCCAGTGCAAGATTGTTTTGAGCGGAATGTGGAAACAGGTGGTCTGTATGCGGATTACCGAAACGTGATGATTTATGGATATTCATATTGTGCAAAAGATTTAGGTCTTGTTTTGCTGGCAGAAGTAGATGAATCAGAAACATTTCGACCCGTGTTGATTCTTCAAGATAAGATATTCCAAGCCGGAATTTTGATTACTATTGGAATGGGAGCTGGAACGTATTTTCTATCAAAATTAATTTCAAGACCAATAATAAAACTAAAAAACGCCGCAAATGAAATTGCCAATGGTAATTTTGACGTAAGAACCAATATAAAGTCAGGTGACGAGATAGGCGCACTTTCAACATCGTTTGATTCCATGGCTAAAAAAATCCAAGAATCATTAATAGCTATAAAGCAAAGAGAAGATGTAATAAAACACCAGCAGGATATCCTATTGCATTTTTCTGATTATAGTGCAAATTACTTTGTGTGTATAATTGATATTATCAGCTCGACAAAAATTACTGCACGACTAACTGATTTGGAGTCCAGTAAACTGTATACCACATTTTTGAATTCAATGGCGACTATAGTTGACCAATTTGAAGGTGTGGTGGTAAAGAATATTGGTGATGCATTATTGTTTTATTTTCCAAAAACCAACGCTGAAGAAAAAGAACATCTCAAAAATGCTCTTGAGTGCTGTTTTAAAATGTCTGAATCACATAAAGAAATCAATACGAAATTAGAAAACCAGTCATTACCATCAATTAATTATAGAATAAGTGCTACATATGGATCTGTTAGGATTGCAAAAGTAGCTACCTCCTCAATTGAAGATATCTTTGGATCTACCGTTAATCGATGTTCAAAGATAAATCCACTTGCACCCCCAAATGGAATTGCAATAGGAGATGATCTCTATCAACTTGTGAAAAATTTTGATGAGTATGTGTTCCGAAAGATAGATGATTATGAACTCACATATGAACAAGATTATTCTGTATATTCTGTATCAAGAAAGTAAAATTTTATTTTTTATTTTGGTTGTTCTGCTGGACCAAATTCATCTTCATCAGCGTATGCGCGCTCCGCATGTTCTTCTATATCAAGTCCAGCATCTTCAGTTTTTGGTGTTACTCTGACTCCTATCAAAACATCTATCACTTTCATGATTACATATGTTCCTCCAAATCCTAATGCCCCAGCTACACCGACTCCCATAGCTTGAAGCAAGAGTTGTTCTGGATTGCCAAACAGTAATCCATTTGGACCAGATGGATTTATCATCGAACTTGCAAATAGTCCGATTGCTATTGATCCAATAATTCCTGCAACCCCGTGAACCGAACTTACATCAAGTGCATCATCTATCTTTAATCGTTCTTTAAAGAAGAGCACCCCAAGATATGATGCTAGACCTATGGCAATGCCAATTACAAAGGAATGTTCTACACTTACATACCCTGACGCGGGAGTTATTCCCGCTAATCCTGCTATGGCCCCATTGATAGCAGCTATGACACTTGGCTTTCCTGTTCTCAACCAAGAAAGCCCAACCCAAATGAGAGCTGATATGGCTGATGCCATGTGTGTAACAATTACTGTATTTCCAGCTACTCCCCCAGACGCAAGTGCGCTGCCTGCATTAAATCCAAACCACCCTAACCATAACAATGAAGATCCTAAAACGGCAATTGGAATACTGTGCGGAATCATTATGGAAGGTCCATAATTTCTTCTTCTGCCTAAAACTAGAGCTGCTGCAAGAGCTCCCATTCCTGCACTAGTGTGGATTACTATCCCGCCTGCAAAATCAACTACACCCATTGCACCAAGCCATCCACCACCCCACATCCAATGTACAAGAGGATAGTAGATCAGTGCGCTCCATGCTGCAATAAATAAAATATATGCACTAAATTTCATGCGTTCTGCTATTGCGCCGGTAAGTAACAACGGTGTGATTACTGCAAACATCATTTGGAATTTGGCAAACAATACTCCAGGAATTGTTGGTGCCATGGGCAGGGAATCATCAAATGGAACTCCTTTAAGAAATGTCCAATCGAGATTGCCTACAAGACCTCCAGTGTCTGGGCCAAATGTTAAACTAAATCCAAAAGTAAACCACATGACACTCAAAAGTGCCATTCCAAAAAAGATTTGCATAAAAACTGATACGGTATTCTTTTTTCTTAACAATCCTGCCTCAAATAACCCAAGTGCAGGGATCATTAGCAATACAAGGCTTGATGCTATAAGCATCCATGCTGTATCACCAGTATCAATTGGCAAGAGTTTTTTTAAGGAAAACCCCGTTATTATAAATGTGGAATGATTCTCATATCTGATAATGATGATCGATAATTTTGAATAATGTTTTTTAATAGTTGATCAGATGGTTACATCCTTGATTAGAATAGAGGCAGTCATACCACAAAATGACGTAAAAGCAGTAAGTGTTGCATTAAAAAAATTATCTGTTGGAGGAATAACTGTATCAAAAGTAAGAGGTAGAGGAAAGACTATTGCAGCAGAATTGCATGCTTCAAAAGGCACTGAGATTTTTATCCCTGAGTTTAGCGATAAATACATTCTTCAAGTAATAGTGTCTGACAATAGGGAACATGATGTTATAGATATTATTAGGCAAAACTCGAAAATTGGGAAGATCTTTATTTCAGATATAAAACGCGCTATAGATATAGCAACTGGCGCAGAAGACGAGAAAGCAATTTAATCTATTTTTGTCAATTAAGCCAATTTGTTAGATTATTTCATCCGTAAAAGAATCTGGTCACAGATTTTGCGCATTTCAGAATCTGATCCTATACTGCATAATTTTGTCAAATCTGTAGAAGTTGCAATTCCTACCAATCTTTCTCCTTCTGTCACTGGTACTTTGTGAATGCGTCTCTGTTTCATCAATTCTGCCAATTCCCAAACTGTTTCGTCAGGATTAATTACGATTAAGGGTGAGGACATGATTTCCTTTATTACAATAGATGATGGTTTTTCTTGCGCGATTACTTTCCTAACGAAATCTCTTTCTGTCACTATTCCCACAGCTAGATTCTTTTCCATTACCACTACGCAACCCACGCCTGCATCTTTCATCATTTTAGCAGCATCTTTAACAGTCATAGAAGAATCTACCGAGATTACTGTCTTTTTCATTATGTCTTTTACAAAAGTATGGCTCATAATATTCCACATATTTGCATATTTAAAAACTCAAAATGCGATTATCACATATGATAACTATTTTTGATTTTGCCATTGATAATCAATTAAATCCTTTGAACCAAGAATTAATACAATATCCCATGGACTTACAACCTGATCACCAGTCATCAAATAAGGATGTAGCATATCATGCATGATTTTACATGCTTCTGGGATCTCCAAATCGTTTGAAACTGTCTTAACGTTTTCTAGCTTGCACACATTCACATTCATGTCCAAAAAGGTGTTGATATTTTGTAGATGTTTTGGTTCCTTGATGATTTTTTCTGTTATGATTCTATCACTGATAAATGATAAAGTATTTTCAAGAATCAACTTGCGAGTCTTATTTTCAAACATGGCGATAATTACCTCTCTTATTGTGTGATCTTTACTAAAAGTGATGATTTTCTTTTTGGGGATGTTGGAAATCTTCATGTTGGTTTTGCACAAAGCGCCTATCTCAAGTAATTTTCGTGCAGAAATTGCAGAATACCCGTGATATTGATTAGGTATGATTGCAAATGCCCTCTTTGTCTGTAGCCATGTTTTTAGCAATTCATCTAATCTGGTCTGTTTTGTAACTGTGATGAGGTTATTGTTTATAATTTCATTTATTGGTGTTTTATCAGAAAACTTGGGATTTTTTATGATTGCATCTAGTAGATCTGCGCCGCCTATCATGCCTACAGGAAGTTCATCTTTTGTGACAACCAATGTGCTAGTAAAATACTCTAGATTATGTGCCAACAAACTTGCGGCATCGCTGACTGTATCAATAGTTCTTATGCTTACCGCAGGAGAGGAAAATAATGAATGTGGTAAAAGTTCTTCTAATGAATAACTTGCTACAGGTCGATTTTTTTTATACTCTGAGATCATTGATCTGTCAAGACGTTTTTTCTTTAAAAGCCATGTTTAGATTATCAAATATGATATTTTGAATTTAATCTAAAAACCATTTAATTGAAACTAATAACTGTGTTCGCTAAAATCTGAACCTAAAGCTATGCTAGCTATTGTGGTATTTGGTGTAGTACGACATTTTAGTGCAGTTTCAGGAAGAAATTGATGAAAAACATGTTTTAGTAATTGTTCTGTGAAAAGTGACCACTTCATACCCAAGTTGTGTTGTATGATAAAATGATGAATGTTTCCTTCTATTCTGTGATCTGATATCATTCCTGATGATCTCATGTAATCTTCTAATGATTCAATTGCACGCTTTAGGTCATAACCGCCTTTCATAAACATAATCCAATCTTTTAGCAGTGGTAACATCACATCTATGATTTTGTTTATTTCATCCCCTTTCATTTCCTCCCCCAATGTCTTGAGAACATCTTTTGGAACTGGGATCATGCCTATGGTACTGGCAAATCTATCCCACTGGAGATATTTTTCTAAAATTTGTTTTACAAGTACGTTTTGAGAAATTTCTCTTTGCATTGATTCTGTTTCAAGCTCTTCTACGATTCTGGCAGGAAGCCTATATGTTATACTTCTAGTTTTTTCATGTTCTAGAGGATGAGGTTGTCGCTTGACTTTGGTAGGTTCCACGAGGGATCGTTGTTTTTAACAATCTATATGTTTTTAGCTAAATGTCTTCTTAAGATTGCCTTCAAGTAATCCGCGACCGATGTGTATGTCGTCAATGTGTTTTGATAGCAATTTTTTATTTTCGAATTGTGATAAGCAGTATGGACAACGGATTTTGTCAGGAATCTCTAGTTCTGGCAGTAAAACCCTGGTATCTTCGAGATTTCCACATACTAATTTCTGTGTGATTAATCCTATTGGCCGTTTATCCATTACTACCAGTCTCCTAATATCATGTTTTTTCATAAGCTTCAGGGCATCTCTTACTGTTGCATTTTTCTGTATTGTAATAAGTGGACCTTTGGTTATTTTTTTAATGATTGTTTTTGTAGGATCTAATCCTTTTGCAACAACATCATGAAGGATGTCTTTCTCTGTTACCATTCCAATTATCTGACCATGTTCAAAAATCAAAATACTATCGATTTTTGAATCAACCATGGCTTTAGTGGCATCTTTTATTGTTAGATTGCTAGCTACTGTAGTCATTTTTGTATTCATGAATTTTGTGACTGGCTCATTAAGAAGTACCAATGTCATGTATCATGGCTATTTCAAAATTTAACTTAAAGGTTGTCTTTTGATCTTGATGGCAACTAACGGAATTATCATTATTGATTCTCATTGTTGAGATTTTTAGAAGGCATATATTATTCAAAAAATGACATGATGATTGAAATGAAACTAAAGGATTCTAGTTTGAATCAGATAATTAAAAAAACAATCGTTATTTCACCGGAAACTTCACTTCTTGATGCTAGGGCAATATTGTTGCGACACAAGATTAGTAGATTGATTGTTGCACGAAATAACAAACCTGTGGGAATAATAACTGAAAAAGATCTTGTTCGTGCCATTTACTACCTAGCTGGCAAGCCACTTGAAGCAATACGCGTAAGCGAATTCATGTCAAGAGATCTTGTGTCAATAACAGAGAGAGGCACAATAGATGATTGTGCTAAATCGATGCTATCTCATAAGATAAGTTCCATAATTGTATTAAAAAAAGATGGTACTTTGGCTGGGATCATTACAAAAACAGATCTTGCATCTATATTTTTGACACAATCTTCTGGACCCTTGCCAGTAGCAAAAGTAATGACAAAAAAAGTAGTCACAGTAAAACCTGGTGACTCACTTCTTTATGTGGAAAGTGTACTTATCAATAATAAAATTTCACGCGTGGTAGTGGAACGAAAAAGAATGCCTGTTGGAATAATAACACATCGTGATTTTATACCTGCAAAAATGCCATTATGGATTAAACAATATGCTGATCCAAAAGAAGTTGAAGAATTTACTTTGGGAATCAATCCTCATGAATACAAATCAAATCAGCTAAGCTACCTGCTTACGTTTATTGCCACAGACATAATGACTCCAAATCCAGTTGTGATTGATGCAAAAGAAGATGTGTCTACTGCAGCATTGCTGATGATTCGCCACGGAATAAGTGGATTGCCTGTTGTAAGAAATTCATTATTGGTAGGTATATTGACAAAAACTGACATAG
>DATIDL010000099.1:0-2756 GCA_035456305.1 Nitrosopumilaceae archaeon | reverse complement strand
GCAAGAGAGGAAAACTTTCAGCAAGCAAGATTTGCATCACTTGATAAAAACATAATCCAGCCTCTTTTGAGGGATTGGAAGTTTGTTGAAATTGAGCAAATAGGAAGAAACCGCTGGATCAAAATCACTCCCGAAGGTCTTGGTGCAGAAGAGTTTCTATCTTAGGTAGTAAGCTCAGGTTTTAGAGTCCACGCTACTGCAAGTATTACAAATGGAATTGAAATCATGACGGTAATTTGCAAAATTATAAACAACTGAGTCTGAGCCACGCTTGGATTTCCTATAATGAATGGCAACGGTAAGGTGATTATGAACCAGATAACTGAGAGCAAAATGACTATCTCTAAGCGCTTCTTTTTCTTTGGATTCACAAGGAACCTATGATTATGACGTATTAATTTGATTGCCCTTATTATTTTGCTGCAGCTCCGCCATCTAATGCCAAGATTGCACCAGTCGTCCATGATGAATCATCTGACGCAAAATACAAAATGGCCTTTGCAACATCTTCCACAGTTCCTATTCTCCCAATGGGATATTCTGCTGCAACCATCTGCCTGTCTGACTCTGATGTAAGATATGGTTTTGTCATGTCTGTTTCAACAACACCAGGACATACACAGTTTACACGAATCTTGGATTTGGAATATTCAATAGCCCACGCTTTTGTCAGTAAAACCAGCGCACCTTTTGATGCAGTATATGCATCTGCCTCAAAATTTTCAAACGCTTTGAGTCCTGCATCCGAAGATATGTTTATGATTGAACCACCATTTTTTTCCATAAACGGAATGACTTCTCTTGTAAAACGAAACGGTCCTGTCAGGTTTACATCAATTACCTCATTCCATTCCTGATCTGAAATTTTGTGTAATGGTTTTATCTGAGGAAAAATTCCGGCATTATTTACCAAAATGTCTATTCTACCAAATTTTTCAATGGTTTTCTTTACAGCATTTTTGACATCATTCTGATTTCTTGTGTCGCCTGCTACAAAAGATGCACCTATTTCTTTTGCTGCATTTTCTAATCGTACTGGATCTTTTGCAGTGATCATGACATTAGCACCTTCTTGTACGAACAACTTGGCAGTAGCCTTGCCAATTCCACGGCTGCCACCAGTCACTATTGCAACTTTTCCAGCAAGTTTCATAAAATAGGATATTTCCAAGACTTTTTGAGTTTATACAATGTCATTTTCTTGCAAAAATCAAGGTAAATCAGCTTATCATTTAGTCGATCTAAATTTTTTACTTGAAAAAATCTCTTAAAAGTAGACCAAACCATAGAAAAATCAACATGAAGTCATAAATACTTACAAGTCCTATAATAAAACATGCAGAAGGATGCAAAATCTACTGCTTAAATTGCGTGGTCCCGCAGAACGATAAATGAAATCCGGCCTTGGAGCCGATTCAAAGAGGTAATCTCTGCCCTTCTGACGGGGGGCCACGCCAATTATGTTTTAATCAAATCAACTGATACGCTGCCAAGCAAATTGCCATTAGGATTTATCACAATTTGGAGTTGTTGATCTTCTGGTACTAGAATTTCTTTTGTACCAAGATAATCCCATGTATAGTAAGTAGAGATTCCAGTGTCGTGTGCAGTTCCTTCAAGCTGAAAATCTTCCGCAAACGAAAAAGTTGCACCTTTTAATGCAATTGAAAGTGCTTGTGGGCTATCTCCATTTGGTACAAAACTAAATTGATATGTTCCTTTTTGAATTTCAAAAAAATCAGTAAAAATTCCATTGTCATTATACAGTTTGGGATCTGCTAGTGTTATGTGATAAACTATAGATTTTTCAGACTTGGGTTCAGATAATAAAACAAGTATTGCTACTGTAACAATAATTGCTGCAACTACAAAATATGTGATTTTTCTCATATAGTTAAAACTGGATTATTTATAAAAAAAATTATAGTTTTAGGGATTCTTTGAGTCCCTTGTACCTGTTTCTGATAGTGACTTCCGTTACACCCGCTGCCTGTGCAACATCTTTTTGTGTTTTATTTTCACCATTCATAACACAAGAAAGATACAATGCAGCCGCTGCAAGTCCCATAGGATCTTTTCCAGCTGAAATTTCAATTTCTGCAGCATCCTTTAGAATTAACAATGCTTTTCGCTTTGTCTTTTCACTGAGTCCTGCTTTGCTTGCAATTCTTGCTACACACTTTATCGGATCTACCACAGGCATCTTAAGATCAAGTTCTCTGAGAAGCAACCTATAGCATCGCGCAACATCTTTTCTTTTGATGTTAATGCCATTTGCAACGTCAGTTAAAGTCCTTGGAGTCTCTGTGTCTCTACATGCAGCATAAAGTGCAGCAGCTACAAGTCCTGGAATTGATCTACCTCTGACAAGACCTTTGTCAAGTGCTTTTCTGTAGATATATGCCGTTTTTTCTATTACTGCATCAGAAAGTGCAAGCTTGTCTTTTAGTCTATCAAGCTCACTGAATGCCTGTCTAAAGTTTCTGTCTACTGGCTCATGTACTTGGCTTCTGCTATCCCAAGTTCTGAGACGCTCTATTGTGCTTTTCATAGAAGCTGATAGAGGTTTTCCAGAAGCATCCTTGTCTGCAGGACCAATTATAGTTGCAAGTCCCATATCGTGCATTGCAAGTGAAGTGGGAGTTCCAGTTCTACTTCGGTCTTCATGTTCTTCTTTGGAAAATGATCTCCATTCAGGACCTGATTCTTCAACCCTTTCGGTAAGAACAAAACCGCATCCTCCACAAAACATTTCT
>DATIDL010000098.1:0-3752 GCA_035456305.1 Nitrosopumilaceae archaeon | reverse complement strand
TTTACTTTTTGAGTATTGCCAGATTCCTCGCCTTTCATCCATAGTTTGTTTCTTGATCTGCTCCAAAACCAAGAGTTACCTGTCTTTTGTGTGAGAGCAATTGATTCTTTGTTTGCATAGGCAAGAGTAAGCACTTCTTTTGTTTCGATATCCTGCACAATTACAGGAACCAGTCCATCACCTTTTGAAAAATCAATATCGTCTATTGTTTTTTGCATAAGAATTACACTTGTGTTTCCTTTCTTAATCTTTCTTCATATTCTGACAGGAACACCGTTTTCTTTTAGGTATTCTTTGACCCTGTCTACAGAATGAGTCTTGTAATGAAATATTGAAGCTGCCAAGGCCGCATCCACATTAGATTGCAAAAAGACGTCAAGCATGTGTACTGGCTTTCCACATCCACCTGAAGCAATGACTGGAATGTTTACAGCGTTAACAATTTCCTTTGTTAGTTGGATATCATAGCCCTCCTTTGTCCCATCCATGTCTATGCTGGTAAGCAGGATTTCTCCAGCCCCAAGCCTTTCAACTTCCTTTGCCCATTCTATTGCATCTAGTCCCGTGGCAGTTTTTCCACCATATATGTAGACTTCAAACCAGAATTTTTTAGAATCTGCAGAAAAGACGTGCTTTCCCTTTTCAAAATCATAGTTACGCTTTACGTCCATGGCCACAACGACACATTGTTTTCCAAAAATTTTCATGAGCTTTGTCAAGATTTCTGGATTTTTTACAGCGCCAGTGTTTATTGCCACTTTGTCAGCTCCGCTTAGCAAGATATCCCTAGCATGTTGTAGTGTTTTTACTCCACCACCTACAGTAAATGGTATGTCAATTACTTGAGCCACTTTGGAAACAAGCGCTTTGATTGTTTCCCTACCCTGTTCTGATGCAGTGATATCAAGAAAGACAAGCTCGTCAGCACCTTCTTTGCTGTATTTTTCAGCAAGCACAACAGGATCACCTGCGTCTTTGATTGATGCAAAGTGCATTCCCTTGACTACTCTACCATTATCAACATCCAGACAAGGGATCACTCTTTTGGTTAAAGTCATGCTATTGCCCTAACCTTCTCAATTGAAATTTTTCCATCATATAGTGCTTTTCCGAGAATAACTCCCGTCGCACCACATTTTTTTACAGCAACAATATCATCTATGTTGGATATACCGCCACTTGCAATTATCATTGTATTTTTTATCTTGCATGCCTTGCTTAGGGAATCAATGTCTGGTCCTTGCAGAGTTCCATCCCTATCAACACTTGTCAAAAGAAACTCAGATAGACCAATTTTTAGAAAATCTTTGATTCCAGAAATCAGATCTATTCCAGTATCTTGTTTCCATCCATTTATGACAATTTTTCCATTTAGTTGATCTACAGAAATTATTATTTGCTCTTTTCCAAATTTTTGCATAATTTTTGGCAGGTCATCTCTGTTTTTAAATGCAAATGTACCAATAACCACCTTGTCTGCAAACGAAAGCACCTCAGATATTATTTTTTCATCACGTAATCCACCAGCTGCATGTATTGGGATAGACACTTCCTTTGCAATTTTTTTAATTACTTGTAAATTTGAACCACCCCCCAAGGTTGCGTCAAGATCTACAACATGTAACCTGTCTGCTCCCGCTTTTTCCCATTTTTTTGCAGTCTCTACAGGATCATCACTATAGACTGTCTTGTTTTTAGGATCCCCTTTTACAAGTCGTACTACCTTTCCATCCATGAGGTCAATTGCAGGAATGACTTTCACTTTTTGCACTCTCGCAAAAAGTTATTGATCATTACAGAGCCTATTTTGCCAGATTTTTCTGGGTGAAATTGTGTTCCAAAAAGAGTGCCACTTTCTATTACTGCTGGAACGCTTATCCCATAATCAGAATCTGCCTTTACGATTTCTGCATTTTTTGGTTTTGCTCTATAGGAGTGCACAAAGTACACCCATGAGCCTTCTTTTACCCCTTCCAAAAGTTTGCTTGGTTTTTTTATTCTCAAATCATTCCATCCCATGTGTGGAATCTTGAACTTGTTTGGAAGCAGTATTACCTCGCCTTCCAAGACTCCAAGTCCGTTTTCTGTTCCCTCCTCACTTTTTTCAAAGAACATTTCCATCCCAAGGCAGATGCCAAGCACAGGAATCTGGTTGTTAACGATATCAACAAATGCTTTTTTTGATGACGTTATGCTTGTAATTGCAGGATCAAAGTTTCCAACTCCAGGAAGTAACAATCCTGAATAGATACTACCATGGTTTAGATCTGTTATGACATCCACTTCGGCTCCATTTTTTTCCAATGAAGACTTTAAGCTGAAAATGTTTCCTGCACCGTAATCAAATATTGCAACTTTAACCACTACATTGCACCTTTTGTACTTGGTATTCCTTTTTGTTTCTTGTCAGGACCAGCTGCCGCTCGCCATGCTACCGCAAAGGCCTTTAGTGCAGCCTCAATTTTGTGGTGATCATTTTTGCCATACTTTACTGTGATGTGCATGCAGATGTTGAGATTCTGAGCAAAGGATTGAAAAAAGTGTTCCAGATCTTCTTTTGAGATTCCCTCTATTTCCTTTCGTTCAATTACTAGATCGATTTTGTGATACGGACGCTTTACTAGATCAAGTGATGCTTCTGCTAGTGATTCATCCATCGGCACAGATGCATGTCCAAATCTTACAATTCCAGATCGGTTTCCAAGTGACAAATCCATTGCATTGGCTAGTGCAATTCCAGTGTCCTCAATTAGGTGGTGCGTAATTCCATCTTTTGAAACTGCATTCAATTTTAGATCAAGCATAGAGTGTTTAGCAAGACTCGTTATCATGTGATCAAGAAAGCTTATTCCTGTTTTTACAGAAACTTTTCCGTTTCCATCCAGATTTACATTTACAGAAACTTCGGTTTCCTTTGTTTTTCTATTGATGCGGCTCACTCTAGATTTCATATAAATTCCTGCAGAGAACGAGATTATGCCTAGACCAGATTTAATGTCTTCGGAATCAAGTCTATTGATTCCAGTATAATATCAGCATTTTTTTGCTCAAAGAGATTACGTTTTGAGACAGGATCCTTACTTGTGCCATAAATCCCACAAAAGACAGTTTTGTTTCCAAGCTCTTCTGATCTTCTTGTCATGATATAGTCCTCCATAGAATCTCCCACAAACATGGTACATGAAGAATGTAGATCTTTTATGGATGAAACAAGAGATTTTGGGTTTGGCTTGGCCATCTCACGTGGTTCGTCTTCTAGGAATCGCGAATTTTTGATATCAAATTCCTCAAATAATTTCTTTAGTGAATATTTGGTAGAAATATAGCCACGCCCAGAAACTATGGCAATTTTTTTGCCAAATTTTTTTCGTAGTGCATCTATTAATTCTTTTTTTAGGAGTACCACATCATTATCAATCAGTCCTTTTCCAGAAAAAAATTCTGGCTTTTTTTTGTATAATTGATAATACAATTCATCCCCGTAAAATATTTCATCAAATATAGAATACAAAATATTTGTGTCATGGATACCAGGATAGGACAACTTTTTTCGTATTTCAGAAAGATCTATTTGTAGTGTGTCAAGATATTTTTCTACTGATCCTATTCCTGTTTGATCAGAGTTTTTTATTACATCAAAAATGACTTCAGAAAAAGACTTGCCAAGTTTTTTTGCAGCAACAATTGAAAGTATTAATGAATATGTGACATCAACTTCGTCATTAAAGCCACCTGTTGCCTTGAAGCCTTCA
>DATIDL010000097.1:0-17570 GCA_035456305.1 Nitrosopumilaceae archaeon | reverse complement strand
TTTTGAAATCATATGTTCTGAGCATTTCAACCATCCATTCCTTGTGAGTTTTATCATGTAGAATTTTTCCTTCCATAACAATTTCTGCATTTGAGGGCACTTTCATTCTAGAGTATGGTGTTTTTGCTAACGTCATTTTGTTTTCCAATAGAGTATTTGCAATTTCTAGCTCATCTTCTCCCCACTCTGCTTGGTATGCACCAGCTATTGACACAGCTGGATGTACTCCTATCGTAATTGCCACTTTGAGATCTTCGCCGTGCTCTTTGGCATACATAAAAGAGCGATGCAGGTGTCTTCCTTCTACCATTCGTACAGAGAAATGCCGTCTATCTAGAGGCAAAAGCCTGTGAAATGAGGAGTTCTGTGTGTTTTTTTCTTGGTTTAGTGTATATATGATAGAAGAGGTGATGAATGGGCCTGGTTCTTTCTCAAAATGCGTTACAATGGGCAAAACTGACAGATCCTTTGACCTGTTTTCCATGAATTTTCCTTCAGAAATCGTCTTTGGTTTTTTTGCATGTTCAATTGCAGAAATTACCTTATCATGAATACCAGACTCGGTTGCATTCACCGCTTTTGCAAATCTGGTTCTAGTACCGACCAAATTTGCTACAAGTCGAAGCTTGCTTTCTTTTATATTTTCAAACAAAATTGCATTAGAACCGTCTACTTTAGCAGTAAGAGCTGCAATTTCGTATTTTGTTGAAACCTTCTTTTTTATGATGTGCAGTTGACCAAGTTTTTTTATCTGATCAATGTATGCCCTGAGTTCAGTCATTGTTTTACAATTTCCATTATTTCATTCATTATAACTTTCATGGCTTCAAGTTCAAGTTCTTTTGATGTATTAATAGAAACAATACAGATGCCATTTGTGGCTGATGCAACACGTTCTGAAACCATTTTCAAAAAAAGGGAATTGGATTTTGACGGTATAACCGTTACAGTACTTGCACTAGGACCAGAACCGATTGATACAACCATTGCACCAATTTTTTCTTTACCTTCAGTTAATGAAATAAAATTACCATTATCAAATGGAACCATTTGAACCAAGAACTCTCTATTATCCACTTGGACGGTTTTTTTCTTGTAACCGACTAGGGACATTGAAGGTCTAACGTTAGCTACGCCTTTATTGCTACCGGCTCAGCTACCTTTTTCAAAGTCTTTGCCGTCTTAGCCTTTTTTGTAGCCTTTTTTACTGCTATTGGTTCTACCTCTATCTCTTCTACTTCCGCGGCCTTTACAGCAACAGCTTCTAGTTGAGAATCAGCTTCAACTCTAGCGCGTAATTTTGCCTTGTATTTTAGGTTTCTTGGCTTTGTTCGCAGTCTGTATCCACAGCATGGACACCAGAGTCCTTCCCATTTTATGAAAATTTCACAAATCTGGCATCTTTTCTGTCCTGATGCATAGCGACCAGTACCAACTGGTTTTTGTGCCTTGTATCTTGTGCATATTCCTTTACATGTCATTTTTTCTGTTCACTATTCTCCTTTGTAATATGTTATAGTATTACTAAGTATTTAAGGATCGATCGTAATTTTCTATATTGATAATGATGATTTTATGTAAAAATTATACAGGTCCTTCTTGAACCATTCCAGAGTTTTCAGAAAAAACGAAAAAAGCTATATAAAAACTTATGTTTTCTAAAAATCTAGAATTTAGAAATTTTTAGCCAAAATCGAATGCCAACTAATAAAGATTTTTTCACGATTTGTTGTTTTCTATCAAAATTCATCTAGCCTACCCTGGATAGTGGCAGAATCAGGTGTCTGTAACCTTCTCTTTGTGTTATGTATTTTGCAGACAGTTTGTCTATTTCTCCCCTTTTGTTATAATTTTTTATCTTGGGTGAAGTTTTGCGTTCGTCTACAAATTCTAGTTCAAAATGTGAACAAAAACTTAGATTCAAAAGATTGGTGATCTCTCGTGCAATTCGCATGTTTCCATTTCCAATTTTTATGATCTTTCTATCAGCCTTTAATCCTGCCAGAATTTTCACAACATGCGATACCAGTTCATCAATTGATGTGAAAATTGAACTTTCAATTTCTTTTTGAAGATAGAATACGGAAAGACCTATTCTGTTGCCAGGATCTATTCCAATCACAAGTGAGTTTTCATGCATTCCTGACTCTAGTTTTTGTGTGATCAGTCCTTTGATTACTGTTGGATCAGCGTCAAACTCTTCGTCGTAAAGCACTAGATTATTGGTTATGTTATGTGCTTCACGCATGGTTGTAAGAATGAGTTTATTGTTGGAATGAACTATTTCTTCTGGCAATATAGAATCATAATTCATTTTTAAGAATCGAAGTGTTTTTACAAATTTGAAATATGGTCGTCCATAAACAGTCGCTACAACAATGTTGTTTTGTGTATGGTATGCGATATTTTGATTTAGTTTAAAGCAAAATTTAAAGGTTTTATGCCTATTTCAGTATAAAAGAAACTACGTATTCTACAGATTCATCAGATTTTGCATCAATCTTGGTTTTAATTTCAGCCAGCACTTTTTCACCATCACTTTGAATCTTCTTGGCTTCTTGGTTTGCTGTTTCTCTAGTTTTAGATATTATAGCTTCTGACTCTTTTGTAGCCATTTCTACTACCTTTTCTCGTAAAGATTCAATCTCATTTTCTGCCTTTGCGTGTAGTTTCTTTTTCATATCGGCTACTTTTTCATTGAGAGAGTCTATATTTTCCTCTAGTTCAGAGAGAGTCTTGATTATCCCTTCAACCTTAGAAACTGCGACTTCACTCATCAGGCTAAAACCTCAAAATCCTGTTATTAAATCCTTCATTTGGTTGTAAGTAACAAAATTGCCCGTGCTAGATCTCCTTTTGCTTCTATCAGAGCGTTGTTTGCTGCCTCTTGGGAAACGCCGGCCTGTTGTGCAACCAACATTATGTCTTCTTCGCTAAACACTGGTACTTCTAATTCCCTTTCTTCATAGCTTTCTGCAATTACCTGAAAAATAGAATTGTCTTTTGACTTCATTTCTGACACAGCAGGTTTTGGGATGATAATCTCTTTTTTATCAGTCTTGATTATTACTTCCTGCACATTAGGGATCTCTTTCATCTCTAGACCCATTCGGTCTAGCATTCTTCTCATTTCTCGGTTTCCGCCACGCATCATATGATTCACTTGATCAACCTGTACTTTTTAAACTATCTCTGATTTTTACAGCCACACCACGTTTTAGTGACTTGATCATTCGTGAGGATAGTACTGCTCTTCCAACTGCAATCACCGTATCTTCGTATAAGACAGGTACATCAGCACCGATCAAAATGTTTTTTCCACACCATACAACATGCTTACAAAAAACTGAGCTTCCTTTTTCTACAAACGGTTTCGAGTCAGCATCTACTTCAACACAATTTTCTTTGAATTTTTTGTTTTTTAGTAAGATCTGTGCAAAATATGGTGTTATTGCAAGGCCACCATCAATTCGTAGTGTACAAAGAAGGGTTTCATTTTGAAACATGTGTTGGATTCTGCCTGTTCTCTTTGAGTATGTAAATTTGATTTCTTTTGGGAGATGCTTAGAAACACCATTACCAAAGAGTGCATCAAGAGTGTACTTGATCTTTAGAATTGAATCCATGAATAGAATATAGACTGTAAAGGGTTCTAATTGTTTTTTGGATTTAAGATTATACTATATACATTTCAGAATAACTATATAGAATGGCATAAGAAAGTCTAGTCATGACAGTTAACGAAGAAATGAGAAAGATCCAATTTACTGGAAAATCTTCCTATATTGTTTCATTACCAAAAGAGTGGGTGTTGGATATGGGTTTGAAACAGGGAGATCAAGTCACAGTGGTACGACAAGGAACATCTACATTACAAATCATTCCAACAAAGCGTCATACAAAGACTACTGATACTGAAGATGCAACCTTCGAAATACAACCAAATGATGAAAGTGCAAGTATTGTAAGAAAACTTGTTTCACTTTATTTTCTTGGATTTAGAACAATAAATGTAAAACCAAAATCAGGTAGATTAACTCCATCTCAGAGAAATGCCATTAAAGATGCCATAAAAAAAGTCCTAATGGGAACTGAAGTAATTGCAGATTCTACAGACGGCATAACAATTCAAGTTCTGATAAATCTATTTGAGCTTTCAGTAGACGGGGCATTCAAAAGAATGCTTCTTATTGCAAAATCTATGCAAAATGATGCGCTTCTTGCTCTTGAGGAAGCAAACTTTGATCTTGCAAAGGAAGTCATAAACAGTGATGATGAGGTAGATAGGTTTAGCTTCTACATAATTAGACAATTAAAAATTGCAATCCAAAATGAACATATGTTAAAGGACATGGGTTTTGAAAATGCACGTAGTTGTCTTGGCTATAGAGTCATTGTGAAAAACATAGAGAGGGTTGGGGATCATGCAGTTGGAATAGCAAAAGACCTATTGGAATACAAAAAACCAATCAAAAAAACTGTTCTTGAAGCAATTCGTGAAATGAACAACTTTTCCCTATCTGTTCTTGATGCTGCATGTCTGTCTCTATTCAAGAAGGACTTTGCACAAGCGGAAGCAGCCATACAAAAGACCTCAGAAATTACAAAATATGAGAAAAAAGTACTAGACAGCATCAAATCTCTAAGAGATGATGAAGAGATCTATCGTGTAAGAAGGATGATAGAAAATATACGGAGAATTTCAGAATATGCAAGCGACATTGCAGAAATTGTCATGAATATGACTATAGAAAAAACTCTGCGAAAGCAATAAGATACGAGTGATTGCATTCAATATAATGAAAGATTCTGCAATCTTGATTACCTATGATAGAGAAGATATCATAAAAGAAGCTATTTCACTTTGTGAAACGGCTGGTTATCAAGTCTTCAAAATTATCAAACAAAAATTTCTAAACAAAGCAAAGTTTGGTCTTGGAGAAGGAAAAGTGGAAGAATTAAAAGAAATTATACAGACGGTAAAACCAGATGTAATAGTTTTTGATGAAATGCTAAAGCCTAGTCAAAACTACAACCTTGCATCTACATTAAAGACTAACATTTTAGATAGAGAAGCTTTGATTCTAGAAATATTTGATCGAAACGCAACAAGTTCTGAATCAAAATTACAAGTCAAGATGGCACAGTTAAGGTATGAAATGTCACGCGCAAAAGAAAAAGTCAGATTAGCAAAAATGGGTGAACAGCCAGGATTCATGGGTATTGGAAAATTTGAAGTAGATGTGTACTACAATGACATCAAAAACAGGATGACCAGTATCAAATCCAAGCTTGTAAAAGCTGGAAAACAACGTGCGTTACACAGACAGGGCAGAGACAGGATCGGATTCAAAACTATTTCGTTGGCAGGTTACACATCAGCTGGTAAATCAACTCTCTTTAATGCACTTACGGGAGAAAAACAAGAAGAAAGCGCAACGCTTTTCACAACTCTTTCTACAACAACGAGAAGAATCAAAATAGCTGAAACAGATGTGTTAGTTTCTGATACTGTAGGATTCATCAGTAGGCTTCCTGCGTACATGGTTGAGGCATTCAGATCTACGCTTGAAGAGCTTGTCTATGCAGATGCAGTGATACTTGTAATAGATGTTAGTGATCCCATACCTGAACTACATAAGAAATTCAGAAGTTGTATGCGTACATTAGAGGAGCTTGGGGTCGAATATGACAAAATAGTTTTTGCATTAAACAAATCAGATCTTGCATTACCAGATGAAATTATTGAAAAGACGACAGAGATTGGATTAAAAGAAAGCAAAAAGTGGCTCCCGATATCTGCAATAACAAAACAAAACATTCCACAGTTAAAGGAACTCTTATTTGCAATTTTAGAAAGCAAACCAGCAATTACAGAAAAAAGCAAACCACGTCAGACTGAATTTGAAATAGAGCATGAAGATTGAAGTTCTTAGAATAGGTCAAAGACTAGTACGAGATGACAGAGTAACAACACATGTGGCTCTTGTTTCAAGAGCTTTTGGAGCATCTAGAATACTTATGGATGAAGTCAATCCCGAAATCAAAAAGACTATTTCTCAAGTAAATAAGACATGGGGAGGTAACTTTGAAGTTGAGATTATTGAAAACTGGAAAAAAATTCTCAAATTAAAAAAAGATTCATTCAAAATTGTTCATCTTACAATGTATGGTGAAGATATTGATTCAGTCATAGATAACATAAGAAAAGAAGAACAAATTCTTGTTGTTGTTGGAGCAGAAAAAGTCCCTCGTGAAGTTTATGACATTGCAGACTATAATGTATCAGTTGGCAACCAACCTCACTCTGAGATAAGTGCCTTGGCAGTTTTATTGGATAGGGTCCTGCAGGGAAAACAATTTCTTAAAAAACACAAAGATGCACAAAAAGAAATTGTTCCTACAAAAAGAGGAAAAAAAGTGTTAGACAAAACAATTGATTAAATATAGAATCCAAACCAAAGGACGCTGATGACACCCAGCCACGAAGATCCTTTTGTAAAAATAGCAGCTTTGATTGGTGGAGACGAATATCTCAAAGTTGCTCGTTCACTTTTAAATACAGAAGATGCCACTGATGAAGAGATTGCAAGTTCAACCGGTCTTAGAATTAACATAGTAAGAAAAGTTTTGTATGATCTATTTGGAAAAGCACTGATCACTGGTATTAGAGTGAAAGATGAAAAGAAGGGCTGGTTTGTTTACAGATGGCGTGCAAGAAAGGATGAGGTCGACAATTTTATAGAAAATCAAAAAAAGAAGATTACAGAAAGACTACAACAAAGACTAGATTATGAGGGCTCTGCAGAGTTTTATCATTGTGGAAATGAAGACTGCTCAAAGCTTACATTTGAAAAAGCCTTGGATTTGTCCTTCAAATGTCCAACTTGTGGAAAGCTTGTTAACATAACCAAAAATGACAAGTTAAAGAAAGCGTTACAGTACAAAATTGATGAATTACGGGAAGATTTGAAACGTTAGATAGCGTAGTATAACACTATCTCATTTTTCATCTTATAGATTTTCTTTAGTTTCAAAGAACATGCTTGAGAGATTTTATCAAAACCATCGCCTTCCACTAGAGAAGTCGCATTTTTTCCTCCAATAACAAATGGCGTCAATGTGATTATAATCTCGTCTACAAGTCTTTCTTTGAGAAAAGACCAGTTAGTAGTACCGCCACCTTCAACAAGAAGCTTCTTTATGTTTCTTTTTTTGAGCATTTGTAATAATTTTTTTAGATCAATTTTGTTTTTGCCACATTTCAGTATCTCAAGACCATGATTTTGTAATCGAGTTATGTTTTTTTGAGATGTTTTTTCTGATACTGCAATAATGGTAGGAACATTTCTGCAGGTCTGAATTATTTTTGAGTTTGATTTTATAGAACCTTTTGAATCTAAAATAATTCTGATAGGATTTTTTCCTTTTGCATATCTTACTGTAAGTGAGGGATCATCTATCATCATTGTACGTTTTCCAATAAGTATTGCATCAACACTTGCTCTAAGTTTGTGCACTCTTTCAATGTCTTTTTTTGAAGAGAGTCTGGAATCCCCCGTTTTGGTTGCAATGTTTCCATCAAGACTGATAGCGGCGCTAATGGTAACATGTGGTCTAGATTTTCCCATGAACTATTCTCCCCCCAATCATTACTGCCTTGATTGTGCTTTCAGATGCTCTATGTACAATGGATGCATGTGGATTATGCATTGGTTCCAAGTCTATTGCGTGTTTATCGATGAAAATGCAGTCAGCAAAGCTTTGTGGACTAATGGTTCCCAATTGCTTATTTTTAAGCATCTTTGAGACGTTTACTGAAGCCATTTTGAGTATAGACTTTGGGGAAAGCCTAGTTTTTTGCATTCCCATTGAGATCTTCCACAGATAATCCATTTCCCTAAACATATCAGGCGAGTTTATCATGACGTTGTCTGTACCTATAGCTAGATTACATCCAGCTTTCATCATCAAGTGTACATTTGGAATTCCGTCTGCAAGAGATGCATTTGCTCTTGGACATACTACTATACTGATCTTATTTTGTGCAGCAAGAACAAGATCATGTTTTGATGCATGTGTCATGTGTACTAGAAAATTTGGTTTTAGAATCATGGCTCGCTCTGTCTCTGTTTTTCCGGTGGATTTTTTTGAAATTTCACAGCTTCCTATTGTTTCAGCTGCATGAATTGCTTTGATCTTTTTTGTTTGTGAATAATGCCTTAATACAGAGTTACTATTTTCATTAGGTCCACTTATACCAACTCCATCACATTTTTCTAAAAGTTTTGTAAGCTCTTTCTTTTTTGATGCTGATAGAGGAATGTTTTTTTTAATTGATGATGTGTTTTGATAATAATCAATTCTTCCTAGAATTATAGATCGTATGGGAAGGTTAGAAATTGCTTTTTTTAAAATCAATATTCCATCAAGACCCCCCTCCCTAAAATCAATAAAAGTCGTAATGCCCTTTTTCATCATGGAAATGCAGGAATTTCTCATGAAACTTGTCAGATGTGATGATTCAGTATTTTTGAGAATTTTATGTTTGAACCCCATCACTGGATGAATTTTTTCTTCTATTCCATAGTCTATGCCAATATCTTTTGCTATTGAATCTCCTATGTGAGTATGAGCATTAATAAATCCAGGAATCATGAGCAGCCCTTCACAATCATGAGTCTCTTCTTTTGTCAATGGCTTTAGATTCGTGCCTATTTTAGAAAATAGATTATCAGAAATTCTGATGTTTGTGTTTTGGATGTAGTTTAATTCATTACCATAAAGTACACTGGCATTTTTTATCAGCATGTTAATTCAAGTACTCGTTGTGTTTTTCCAGAATCTCTCATTTCTCTTATTGTATCAAGGGATTTTGTTGCAAGTTTAGCAGCTTCCCGTGCAGTCTTTGCGGTTCCTATTCCGCAATTCATTGTTATATTATATTTTTTTTCTATCAGATCTAGAAACTTAGATGCATTCTCTTGTCCATTCCCAGAAGTAACAATCATAAAGTTATCTCCGCCCATGAAGAAAGACAGATAGTTTTGTTTTAAGAAAAATTCTGACATTTCTGAATAGAGTTTGAACATAAGTAAAGAGATTTCATATGGTGATTTTTTTGTAGATATCGAAGTAGAACCATCTACATCAATGTGCATTATTTGCACATTTTGTTCTGTTTTACCATCTGTAAAACCAAATATGTTAAGTTCCTCATTCAAGAAGATTTTGGATTTTCTTGCTTCATATGCTTGCAGATTTGCATCAAAAGGAGATTCACCACATCCTATTGACATTGAGAGATCGAGTTCAAACGATTCTTTTAGTTTCTTTTGAATTTCAACATGATCACTTAGAATAAGACCATTTGTGATTGCAAAGAGCTCATCAAATCTATTAGAAAAAACTAGACAGTTTTTTTCTGAAAAAAGATTTTGAATTTCTTTATACAAAGAAGATTGCAAAATTTGTAATCTGTGTTCCCTATCACTTCCAAGTGTAAGTGTCCATGGACCATAACCTGTTATCTTTAGTATGGTAAGTTGGATCATCTTATCTTTCTCAATTGATTTGCTATCTTTTCTGTAGCCTCTACAGCTCTCTCAGCAACAGGCCTTATTCGTGCCTGTGCCTGCTTGTCTGTCATGCCTGGTCCAGTTATTCCCAGAGTTACTGGTTTTTGATATTTTATGGAAAGTTCAGCTATGATTTTGGCAGTCACGTTTGCAATCAGTTCGTCGTGTTTTGTCTGTCCTTTAATTACGGCACCAAGAGTTACAACTGCATCTATGTCCTTTTTTTGCAATAAGGAATCTATTACAACTGGCATATCAAAAACACCAGGAACTTGACAAGTGTATTTTATGTTTAGTTTTAGATTCTTTGCCTTTTCAAGTGCAACTTCAAACATTTTTGAAGTTATTTCTTGGTTAAATTCCGAAACCACTATTGCAATATTCATAACTAGTGCACTTTAGAAAATTCTAAGAGATCTTTTCCTTCAAGAAATGGAATTGCATTTTCTTTTGCATATTTTTTAGCCTTTTCCACAGATAATGCGGTATATGATTCTGAGTCAAGCATTTCACAAATTGCTGCGGTAGGAGATAGTTTTGCAAGTTCCATTAAATATACAGACATTTCTGTATGGCCCAATCTTTTTGATAATAATCCATTTTTTGCTATTAATACAGGTACATGTCCTGGAGTTTTAAATGATGAAATAAATTCATACTTTTTATTTTCATTGAAAGTTTTGGAGAGATTGGCCATTTCTTTTATTGTTAAAGCCCTATCTCTATCGGTAATGCCTGTAAATGTTTGAGCGTGATTGATTGAAATTGAAAAGGATGGTTGATCTCCATATGGTGCTTTTCCCATGATCATTTTTTTTGATTCAATGTCAACGTCATCAGAATTGGAAAGAATATCATGCATGTATTTCAATCCTAAGTTTTGAGCAAAAGAGTCGTTTATTGCGAGACACACTAGTCCACCTGCGTATTGACGCATTCTTGCTATATGTGCAGGAGTAACAAATTCTGCTGCAACTACCATATCTACCTCATTTTCACGCTTGCCTGCATCATGAAGCAGAACAAATTCGCCTCTTTGCAGTGATGAGATTGCTACATCTAAGGACATGTATTAAATCGGCTTTTCAACAATTATAAAGCTTACTACAAAATTGGTTACTACCATAAAAGTGGTAGATATTAGATTTTCTTAGTTGTATATTTCCCAAGAATGTCAGTTTCAATATTAACTTTATCACCAATTTTTTTTGAATTAAGATTTGTAATTTTCATTGTATGTGGTATGATGCAGACAGAGATTTTATTTTTTATTACATCAACAAGTGTTAGACTTATTCCATCAATTGCGATAGATCCTTTTTTTACTATGTGTCTTGCTAGATCTTTTGAAATTTCAATCCACAGTTTGATCTCTTTTGGCATTTTTTCTATTTTTATTATTTTACCCGTATCATCAATGTGACCAAGAACAAAATGCCCCTCCATTCTGTCACCAACTTTCAAACTACGCTCAATGTTCACTTTGTCTCCCGATTCCAAAGCTCCAAGATCGGTTTTCTTTATGGTTTCATTAATCATCTCAAATTCCGCTTGGTTCTTGGAAATTTTTGTTACAGTAAGACATACTCCATTTATTGCAACACTGTGTCCAACTTTGAGTCCTTTTGCAAGATCACCCAAGTCTACTTTCATTTTTGCAGCGCTTCTTGTTTTCGTTTTTTTCTCAAATTTCTTGATTATTCCAAGACCTTCTATAATCCCTGTAAACACATAGTAAAATGATCTTAAAGTCTATAAATTACTTATTTTGAAACTCTAGTGCTTTTTGTGCCTATACTGGTTTTAGCTATTTTTTATTGAATCTAGAAGTGATTTTGCTCGTTTATAATGAACCTCATCAATCATTTTTCCTTCAACTATCGTAGCTCCTTTACTTTGTTTTATTGAATTAGCATATACCTGACATACCTTTTTGGCCCAATCTATCTCATCTTGGTTTGGTTTGAATATGCTATGTGCAATGTGGATTTGATTTGGGTGTATGATGCTTTTTCCTGCATAACCAAGATTTTTTCCTATTTTACAGTCTTTCACAAGTCCATTTTCATCATTTAGATCCTGCCAAATTGCATCTATTGCATATTTTCCAGCGGCTCTTGTGTCAATTGGAATCTTTGCTCTAGCATATTTTGCTCCCTCCGGTTGTTTTGTGTATTCTATACCCATGTCATTTAGTAGATCAAATACACCAAAGACTACAGCAGGAATTCTTTTGCTGGATGATGCTATGTCATATGTATTTACTACTCCTTCTGCTGATTCAATAGATGGAATGATCTCTATTGGTTTTAGTTTCCGTTTTTTTTCTAAACTTGTAACAAGTTTTTCTATTCGTTTTAATTCTATTGCATTATTTACTTTGGGAATGACTATGCCATCGATCCCCTTCTGTATTATTTTGGAAAGATCATCTGGAATCATTCCCGATACAGGTGAATTTGTTCTAACATAGATTTCTGCTTTGTATTTTGAATGCTTTGTCAAAGCATTCTTAATTAAATTTCTTGCTACATTTTTTTCATTTATCGGTACAGAATCCTCTAAATCAAAACAAATTATATCAGCAGGCAAAGTTTTTGCTTTTTCCAAAAATCTAGAATTGTTTCCTGGTACAAAGATAAGACTACGCAGAAGTCTGACCATGAAATTGACTAGGCATTGGGCTTCATTAAGATTTTACCGAACAAGCCTTTTCCAGTTAACATCTTCGTATGAGCTTCAGCGGCATTTTCAAAGCTGTATACAGAATCAATCACTGCTTTTATTTTGCCTTTAGCCATCCAGTACAATCCTTGTTCTAGTTCAGCTTTTGTTCCTTGTGTAGAACCAAGTATGTTAGTTCCCTTGAAAAATATGTGTCGCAAATCAGTTTTTGCATCATATCCTGTTGTTGCACCACATGAAACTAGTGTTCCACCATATTTCAGTAAGGTAAGTTGAGGATTCCAGTGTGTTTGTCCAATGTGATCAAATGAAACATCAATACCAGGAGCCACTCCTGTTTTAGCACTGATCTCTTTGGTAATTTTAAAAACTTCTTTGTTCCAGTCTTCTTTTCTGTGATCTACAACATAATCAGCACCAAGTTGTTTTAATTTATCTAGTTTGTCAGGACTTGCAGTTGCAATTACTGTACAATTGTAAAGTTTTGCAATTTGAATTCCAAAGCTTCCTACTCCAGAGCCACCACCCATGATAAGCACAGTTTGACCTGGTCGTATCTTTGCTCTGCCTACAAGCATATGCCAAGATGTTAACAAAGTCATCGAAGCTGCAGCTGCTTCATCAAAACTTACTCCTTCAGGAATCTTTGCCACATTTACTTCTGGCAAATGTGTTATCTCAGAAAAAGCTCCCCATGTAGGACCTGTTTGAAATCCCCAAATTGTTCTTTTTATACAATCAAATTCTCGTCCGTCTGTGCATGCAGCGCAGACTCTGCATGACATGTTTGAGTGTGAAACAACTCTATCACCTACCTTGAAATTTGTAACATCCTCTCCAACTGCAATAACCTCACCGGCAGCATCAGAACCAGAGACATGCGGTAATGGAACTGCAACTGGTTGTCCCCTCATTCCCCATATGTCATTATAATTCAAAGCAGCAGCTTTGACCTTGAAAACTACCTCATCTGGTTTTGGTTTTGGTTCTGGAATATCTTTTACTTTTAAAATTGATTTGTAATCGTCATTTGGTGCATATGCCTCGTAGACTACGGCTTTCATAAGTACAGACGCTCAATTTACCCCTAATATATTTTCGCTAGATCTATCTTCGATTAATTTTAAAATCACGTTTTGGTTGTTGAATCGACTGGAGAATTTGTTTTAGTTGATCATCAGAAATTTGTGTGTTTAATCTCCCTTGTGATGCCATACCAATGAGATAGTTTTCAACCATTGCAGCAAGTTCTGGTTTAACCATTCTTACATTGTTTAGTCGTAGTCTAGCTTGTGGTTCCAAAAGAGTGCGAAGTGCCTGTTCTTTCATCGATGCAACTTCAGATTCGGTAGGTTCTTTCTCATTACCTTGATTTGGGTTACTCATAAAACCACACTAAGAGTATTTCTTCAGGTTTGGATTTTTTACAATTAATTCATTTAGAATTTCTGTGGCAACTCGATCTATTTTTTTCATTCCTTGATGCGAAACTGTTCTTCCTTTTCCTTCTACTTTGTCAATATAACCAAGTTTTTCTAAACTATGAATAGCAGTTCTGATTATTGCTCCACCAGCATCTCTGTGATGAGCACCGCCATATCCAACTGCTATTGCCCCACCGTACATTCCTCTAAGGTCTTTAACACCTACTGGCCCATGAAGGTAAATCTTTCTTAGAAGTGATGCACATCTTGTATACCACCAATCATTTTTTTGTGGTGGCTTATCTGCATGTGAACCAGTCTTAACAAATGGAGCCCATGCTGGAGCTGTGATTTCTTCGCTTTTTAGAATCTCCGATAATTTGTTAATCAATACGTCAGCTGGTACATCATATGCTTTAGCCATAAAAATGAAAGTTTGGAGTTCGTCTTATAAATCATTGAGCTTTGGAAATAATTTTTCTGTATGTATGATTACAAAAACTACATGTTATACGAATTGATTTTACAGAAGATCGACCAAGTCGAATTCTTGCGTTTACACCAGGAGCAATGAATTTCTTACATTTTTTACAATAATTCATTCGTATTTGATATGGCATTCTGACTCTGTGTTTTGTACTTAGTTTTTTTGCAAGACTTGCTTGTCTTTGTGCTAGTTCTGGATTTTTTCTTGCGTTTGAGACAGCATTTTGAATCAGAATTTCCATTCTTTCCAGTATGATTTGCCTTGTGGCAATCTTCATGTCAGTTAAATAATGTTAGTCCCTTAAAATACGATCTTGCTTTCACTTGTGCTTGCTGAATCTGCACTAGAATTGATTCCTAGAGAGCTACAAAAACACAATTCTGTACTTGCACATGCCAAGAGAGTCGGTAAAAGACCGTCTGAAGTTTTGTTAGATATATCATGGCATTTTGCAGCAATGAAAGGAATCAAAAATGAAATAAAACGGGGCAGACCAGACTTGGTTCATTTTTGTCTACTAGAGTGTTGTACCATTCCATTATACTTTGAAAATAAACTAGCTGTCTATATTCACACGATTGATGACAAAGTTATCTTTATTGGAGAAAATGTTCGGCTACCAAAATCATATCACAGATTTGTTGGGTTAATTGAGAAACTATACTTGGAAGGAAAAATAGAAGAAGGTGGTAAAAAACTACTTGAACTTAAAGACATGAAATTTGTAGATTTGATTGATAAGATTAGGCCTAAAGAAATAGTTGGCTTGTCTATAAAAGGAGAAACGAGTTCATACGAAAAGTTTTCGCGAGAGCTTGACAAAGATACATGTATTGTAATTGGTGGATTTTCAAAAGGACACTTCTCTGATGCAATACTAGAAAGGATCAACAGACTTGTTTCTGTTGATAAGAATTCACTTGAAGCACATGTAGTAATTTCTCGGGTATTATACGAATGCGAAAAAAGAATTATTATGTAGTGGAAAGATTGGCACTGTTGAGCGGTCGTAGTATAGTTTGGTTAGTACACTGGCCTTCCAAGCCCGTTACCCGGGTTCAAATCCCGGCGACCGCATCTATAGTTTAGACAGAGATAATTCCAACTGATATGAGATACTGAATTCCTTTTGCAAACGTCTCGTCATCTATTTTTTCCTCATACCACCATTGAGCATTTTGTTTAAACCAATTTGGAATCTTATTAGATTCCTGTTGTTTTTGAGTTTCTGGAACTTGAATTATTCCTTCTTGTATAAGATATTCAATTGCACCAAGGAATTCAGAATCTGAAATTTTGTTAGCTGCCCACCAGCCAGCATTTTTTTTAACCCAATCTGGAATATGTATCTCAGTTTTAGAAATTATTTGTGTTTCCTGTTTATCATCTGGCTTGCCAAATATGTACAGCCATGCAATACCAGATTGTGTTTTGTTTGCCAGACTTCCAGATAAAATGATATCTGAATTTTGAGAAGAGAATTCGGTATCTACAAGATTTGAACCACGTAGTGTTACATGTATACCAGATTCTACGTATTGAGGATAATCATGTAGGTTGCCTAATTTTTTTGTAAATATGCCATCCTCGGTTTCTTCTGGCATGATTTCTTGTACAATCATTATTCCACCAGAATTTGTAATCAACTGAGAAAGAAATTCAGTCTGCAAAGGATTAATGATTTTATGATCTTTGTCAGAATATGAATAGTCAATCTTTCCATCTGTGGATTTATTGCATACATCATTTCTCCATTTCTCAGATGATTGTATGGCTTCTATCATTAGTTGACCATGTAAAAGCTCATGATACAATATGAGCAGGTTTTCGGCTTGTTTTATTCTGGAATCTTTTCCAGTGTCTTGGGTCATAAGATCATGATTTAGTTTTAATTCGTTATCACAGTCCATTGTAATCTTGCCATCAGATGTTGTTGTGATTGTACATTTCCATGTGTATGTCCCACCTGTGATCATGCCTTCATGCTCTTGTGCTTCATCGAATCTTGCTAATTTTGTCTCAACTACACTAACTACTAGATCATTAATGTCAGTAGAATCACATGGGAAAGTTACTACAAGTGGTTTTTCAAATGTTTTTAGTACATCACTTACATCTTTTTTTTCTATGTTTAGTTTTTCAAATTCTGCAAGCAGTTTGTTGTATAGATCTTGCTCTTGTTTTGTAGGTGGTAGAGAATCACTAAATGCAGGAATAAGATTTGCAAATAACAATGCAATAAGAACAAAAGATAGATATCTCAACTGTACAAAATCTCTTTTTACATCATATTAAGAATTGGGATTGAATTGTACTTGTCTTTTGAATTCTTCCCAAGCTGGTTTTGGATGCTTATCAACATCAATTAATCCTGCAGCACATACATATTCTGCAGTGCGTTGCAACACAAACTCGTTTCCAAAACTAATATCAAAGCTTGTGTTAAGACCTTTCATACAACTATCAATCGGTCTATCATACTGTCTGAACCATGAAAGAAATTCAAAGCGTGGTTCGTTTTTTCTATAGAAATCATATACTATTTTCATGAATTTTACCTGTCCTTCATTACTTCCACCAACGGATTCTGCAGTAGACCAGCTTACTTCCATCAAAGCAATCTGTTTGTTACCTGCAAGATCTAATATTTTTTCAAGATTTTTGCCTGCGTCTTCAGGAGTTTTGTCTATTTCATTTAGCGTATTCACTGGGAAATATGTAAAAGCAACAAAATCTCCTTGATTTAACTTGGTAACAAGGTCTTCTTGTTGGTGATTAAGCACACCGTGAAGTGAAAAAGAATTTCCAAATTTTACGTTTGGATATCTTTCTTTAAGATCATCATATACGCCTGTGAAAAATTCTTCATATTTTGTAATGTCTTTGTCATTTTCACGGAAGTATGCATCTATTTCTCCACCTATTATCACATGATCAACAATATCATATCGTGATAAAATGTCATCAAGAATTTTAACGGTTTTTTCCTTTAGACTCTCATCTAGTTGTGGCTCCCCCATCCAAGTTGGAAAAGGACCAAAAACACGACTATTGATTATTGAAAAATATAATGTAACTTTAAGATCGTTTTGTTTGTTGAGACTCATAAGAGCGTCGGGAATTTTCCAATCATACTGTCCTTGTTGTGGTTCTATTGTAGGCCAGAAAAGATAGACATTACTTCTACCGATTCCAGCAGATGCAGCTTCTGTATATACTTCTTTTAGATCTGAAAGGGTCGGCGTAGATGATGGAGTAAGTATGTATAAACCAAGTTTTTCATTTTTTTGCAACATAGTGTTTTGTGTTGATAAGAATGCTGTCATAATAACAACAGCTATTACACCTGCAGCTATGACACCAACAAGAATTTTTTTATTCAATAAAGCTTACACT
>DATIDL010000096.1:0-2458 GCA_035456305.1 Nitrosopumilaceae archaeon | reverse complement strand
TTTTGAAATTTTGTCCCTGTTTCCTTCTAAAAGCTTCAGATACCACATTATCAACTCTTCTTCAATATCTGCAACATCAGAAATCGGATCACCATTGCCAACGTCAGTGATTTTTCCAGATGCGTCTACACTTCCAGATACATCTACTACATGCAATATTGCATCAGCCTGAGTTGCAACTGAAAGGAACTGGTTTCCTAATCCCTTTCCAGCCCATGCGTCTTTTATCAGACCTGGAAGATCAATTAGCTCAATTGGAATGAAACGCCAACCGTCAACGCATTTGGAGTTTTGCGGTTGGTCTTGGACATTAAATTCCGGATGGACACACGGCGTGATTGCATTGCCTAGTGCTTTTTCTGGTTTTTTTGTTGTAAATGGATAAGTTGAGATCTCAGAATGAGAAAGAGTTGCAGCGTTAAAGAAGGTAGTCTTGCCAGTATTTGTCTTGCCGAGAAGACCAATCTTAATTGGCATAAGTTGAATTCAGAAATTGAATATTTATCTCTGCCGAAGAAATTGTAATCATCTCAGGTTTTTTCCTTTAGTTTTGCGGCAGTGTTTTTGATTTCATCAGAACACCATGATATTTCATCAAGCTCTTCTTTTGTTAGAGTATCGGCCCATTTTTCAAGTGCAAGCTTTGAGATTTGTGATGCATTGTATATCAGATTCCAATACGGGTGGTGCTCTGCCGTAGTATATGCCAGCTCAGCAACTTCTTCCAGTCCTGCTTTTGCCCTGACTAGTGAGTCTGTTTTTTCACCATATATTCGGATTATATTTGCATCAGGCTCTGCCTGGACTTTTATCAGCATGTTTTTTTCTTCAAAAGACTTTGCCAGCTTTAGTACAGCTTCATAAAATTCTGAAAATTCATTTTCAGTCATGTTCTAAAATAATCTCTCGTGCTCTGCAAGCATGCATCTGTTAAAGACAACCTCAATTCCAGCCTTGCGTGCAAGCTCCTCTGCTTCTTGGTTGTGAATTCCTTCCTGCAGCCATATTACTTTGGGTTTTTTCTTTATTGCCTCTTCAACTACAGGCAAGACTTGGTCAGATGGCCTAAACACATCCACTATATCGATAGAATCTTGAACTTGACTGATCTCATGAAAACATTTTTTGCCCATTATTTCATCGGCAGTAGGATTTACAGGAATAATGTTGTATCCTTGATCTGCAAGATATTTTGGCACATAGTGTGCTGCTTTTTCTGGATTTTTTGACATGCCAACTACTGCGATGTTTTTTAATGAATAAAATTTTCTTATTTGTTCGTCTGTGTGCGAATCTTGTTCCACGGATCGCATATGGCAAGTTGGCTTTAATATCTTATAGGGAACGATTTATAGGACGATTTTTTCTATTCAAAAATTATGGAAGAAGCAAACGATGTCATAATTCTAAGCGCAATTAGTAAAGGTGCAAAAAAGTTCGACAAGATTGAAAAAGTCACAAAGATTACAGGCAAAGATCTCAACGACATGCTTGAGAGACTAGAAAAAAATGGAATGATTACAATAGTAGAAAAAAAGGGACTCTTTGGAACCAAAAAAGAAATTGTGTTGACTCAAAAAGGAACAAAAGAACTAGAAGAAAGAAAATTCGAGCTTGAAAAAGAATGGGACCAGATGGTTACCATGTGGAAAGGCGGAGACAAGCAAAAGCTTCAGCAATACATGGAAAATAAAAAATCATTGCTTCCATCAATGATGTTTCTGGGAATAATGGACATACTCATGTTTTCAACAATGATGAGCTTCATGGGCATGGCAATGTCAAGCTACATCCCACAAGAACAGATACCAGCTGATGCAGGTGCTGGTGCAGAGAGTACAGACAGCGGCGACACCGGCTCTGATTTTAGCGGAGGAGATGGCGGTGGCGGATTTGACATCGACATTGGATTCTAATTAAAAATAATAAAAATAAAAAATAAAGAATGGCTTTGGACTATTGTCCTGCAGCTACTGAATAACTCACTGTGAATGGCTCAGTGTTCTTTGTGTGGACTGCTAATGCATTTCCAGCAAACTGCCAAGTTCCCATAGAGTTTCCAGGCTCAACAAGAGTCAATGCAAACTTTGTCTTTCCATCAGGAATCCATATTGGCTGTCCTTTATCCTCACCTTCTGCAAGTGGACCGTGTAGTGCCACAAGCTGAACGTTTTCAGATGCAGAGTAAGTCAGGACTCCTTTGTAGACATTTGAGATTGGAGCTAGAATTATTGCCAGCTGATGGGTTTCATGACCCAGACCTGGATCTTGTACAGATGTCAGCGTTCCTGATTTTATAGTGTTAGATTGTGGTTTTTCTGCATAACTCACTGAGTAGCTGACAGTAAACGGTTCTGTCTTCTTTGTGTGGACTGCTAACGCATTTCCAGCAAACTGCCATGTTCCCATAGAGTTTCCAGGCTCAACAAGAGTCAATGCAAACTTTGTCTTTCCATCA
>DATIDL010000095.1:0-9190 GCA_035456305.1 Nitrosopumilaceae archaeon | reverse complement strand
ATACACTAAACCAAGAAAAAAACACACAGAACTCCTCATTTCACAGGCTTTTGCCTCTAGATAGACGACATTTCTCTGTACGAATGGTAGAAGGAAGACACCTGCACCGCTCTTTTATGTATGCCAAAGAGCACGGTGAAGATCTTAAAGTGGCAATTACGGTAGGAGTACATCCAGCTGTGTCAATAGCTGGTGCATACCAAGCAGAGTGGGGAAAAGATGAACTAGAAATTGCAAATACTCTATTGGAAAACAAAATGACGTTAGCAAAAACACCATACTCTAGAATGAAAGTGCCATCAAATGCAGAAATTGTTATGGAAGGAAAAATTCTACATGATAAAACTCACAAGGAATGGATGGTTGAAATGCTCAGAACATATGATTTCAAAAGAGAACAACCTGTATTTGAGCTAGAAAATCTCTATTTTAGAAACAATGCAATATTCCATGACATCCTTTCTGGATATTCTGAACATAGATTGTTGATGGGAATGCCTATTGAGGCAAAACTAAACCGAGATGTGAAAAAATTGCTCCCTCAAACAAAAAAAATAGTAATGAGTGATGGTGGTTGCAACTGGTTGCACGCAGTTGTGCAGATTGCAAAAAAGAAAGACTCTGATGCAAAAAAAGTCATTGAAAAAACATTTGCTACGCACAGATCTTTGAAAATGGTAACTGTGGTGGATGAGGACATTGATCCAAGTGACGCTGTTAGTGTAGAATATGCTATGGCTACAAGGTTTCAAGCAGACAAAGACCTGACCATTATAAAAAAAATAAGAGGCTCAAGCCTAGATCCATCAAGTGATCAAAAAAAACTACTTACTGCAAAGCTTGGCATTGACGCAACAAGACCTCTTTCAAAAAGACCAGAAGGTTTTGAGATAGCAAAAATTCCAAGAGAAAATAAAATCTCGCTAAAAGATTATCTATAATTGATCTTTATTTATCTGTAAAAGTGCCTAGTTTTGACTAGTTACAAAGCAGAATCTATCATCAATGCAATAAACAATACTGCCAGATATGGACTAGAAAATTTAAACAACATCCATGATGCTTTTTCAGTGGGCTTTACTACAACCCATGCACTCAAAGCTACCATCAAAACTCCTGTAGCTATTGCAGTGTAAAGATAAACTTCATGCATTACTGGTTGACCTATATCACTAGTCAAGAAAAATGGTACAATGCTAAACAACACCATCATTACGGTAGAACCTGCAATCACTCTAGCTGAAGTCTTTTCAGATTGAACAGCTGTCAACATGGGCACGTTGACTTTGTTATAATCTTCTTTAAAGTGCAAAGTAAGAGCCCATATGTGCATAGGAATCCAGATGAACACAAGTCCTGCCATCACCAGTCCTAGATCCCAGAGTCCTTGCATGGTAACTGCAACATATCCAATCATTGGTGGAGATCCACCACAAAGACCACCCAGAATGATATTGGATCTGCTATGCCTTTTGAGGGCATAGCTATACACCAAAACATTATTCATTAATCCAAAAGCCATAAAACCCAAAGCCCAAAGTCCTTGTTCCAAAGTTGTGGTAAAGGATATCCCAAACGCTGCAGCTAGACTTATTCCGGCTAATGCCAGTCCAAAATCTCTGGCCTTTTCAGCCGGAAAAATTCTTCTGCTAGGAATTGGTCTATTTTTGGTTCTTTCCATAATGGCATCTATGTCCCTGTCATGATAGTTCGTCAGAGTGTTGGCAGCTGCTGATCCTGCAGCAACACCGCCTATCATCAAAGCCCAAGTTAGCGGTGAAATTTCAATGTCGTAGATATTAGATGCAGTTATGGCTGCACCAAAAGCGGTAAAAACCAAAAGATACCAAATTTTTGGTTTAGTTAATTCATAGTATACCTTAATTCTGGAGCTTGTCTTGCTTGTTAACACGATGACTCTCCTTTTTTGGTTGTTGTTTTATATTTATAGGTTGAAAAAATCAATATTACTTCATTGGTTTGTATGGCATTGGTTTGGTCGTCCTTTTCATCTCTATAAAACTCTCAGAACGCTGTACTCCTTGGATACGACCAAGCTTTTCTGATATCAATCTGTGCATTTCATCTAGATTTCTTGCATACATTGTAACCAAAATATCAAATCTACCAGTAACTTCAGAAATTTCTCTAACTTCTGGAATTTTGAATAGCTCCTCTATTACATTATCACGAAGCTTGGAATCCATGTTTATTCCTGTTAGAGCTTTTACTGTATAGCCAAGCTCTCTATCATTTACTACTATAGTAAAACGCTCAATGAGTTTTCTTTTGATAAGTCGTTTGATTCTGCTATATACAACAGACGAGTTTACGTTAATCTTTTTTGAAATGCGTGGAACAGAAATGTTTGCGTCGGCAGCAAGTTCAGAAAGAATTGTAAGATCTAATTCATCCACTTTTGCCGTTCAAAACACCAATTATTGTGAATAAAAGTGGGGTTAATAAAGCTATTATTACATTTTTTTTGCAAATTTTATATCAATTATGGATTAAACAGAGTCAGATTATATCATGCCTTTTTTGTAAAGCATTTCTGCCAAAAGTACTGCTCCTTTTGCAGACCCCATCTTCTCATTGTGAGAAAACAACATGTATTTTATTCCATTTTCAAAAACACTGTCTTCACGCAATCTTCCTACCACAGTAGACATACCTCCATCTACTTCTCTATCAAGTCTTGGTTGTGGTCTTGTAGGATCATCATGTACTGTGAGATAGTTTTTTGGTGCTGATGGGAGTCCTGCAATGCTAACATTTTCGGAAAACTTTTCCATTGCCTTTTTAACTGATTCAGGATCAGCATGTTTTGCAGTTTCAACAAATACAGATTCAGTATGTCCATCAATCACTGGAACTCTAGTACAAGTACAACTTACTTTCAGATTTGCAGATTCAATTTTTCCATTACTTAATTTGCCAAGTATTTTCCCAGTTTCGATTCTAACCTTGTCCTCCTCTTTTGGAATGTATGGAATTATGTTGTCTGTTATATCCAATGCAGAAACACCAGGCGATCTACCTGCTCCAGACATGGCTTGCATGGATGTCATGATAATTTTTTGGGCTCCAAATGTGTCAAGTAATGGTTTCATCGTTATAGCAAGCCCTGTGGTAGTGCAATTTGGCAGTGGAGCTACAAAGCCCTTCCAACCACGATTCTTTCGCTGTACATTTAGTAGTTCTGCATGATCATCATTTATTCCTGGAATGAGAATTGGTACATCTGATTCATATCTATAAGCAGAAGATGTGCTGATTATGGGAACATCCTTTGCAAATCTAGTTTCAATTTCACGAGCAGCATCACTTTCTATTGAAGAAAATATCAAATCCAGATTTTCTGGTTTTATATCATCTACTGATTCAACTATCATATTTTTAACATATTCTGGAATGTTTTCTCTGATATGCCACTTTAAAATACCACTATTGGTGTCCCTGATAGCATCTACAAATTTCTTACCTGCAGAACGCTCCGAAGCAGCTATTTGTTTTACCTCAAACCAAGGGTGATTGTTAAGTGCCACTACGAATTCTTGTCCAACTGCTCCAGTAACTCCTATAATTGCAACTCGTTTCATGCGTAATATCCGCTTTATACAATTAATATTCCTTTAGCACGAATAACCAAAACACACTAAATCCCATTATGATATTTCATGGTGTGAAATTTAATCTAGAAAAAAACATTTCTAATCACATTCCGGTACCGCATGGAGGAATTTATTCTGTAATCGATCAAATTGATTCCAAAGTTATTGATTTTAGCTCAAACGTGAACCCGCTTGGATTTCCAGACTCAGTTAAAGATATAATTAAAAAAAATATTTCACTTCTTTCCGTTTATCCAGATCCAAACTCATCAAAGCTTAAGGCTGATCTTGAAAAATATACTGGTGTTTCAAAAAATCAAATCATTGTAGGAAATGGCGCTACAGAAATAATCTACAATTTCTGTAAGGCTTTCATAAGCAAAAATAGTCAAGTTGTAGTGCCAATTCCTACATTTGGAGAATATGAAGCTGCTACGAAATTACAAGGCGGACGAGTTTATTATTTTAAAACCATGAATTTAAATAAAGATCTCTTTGCATTGCAAAATAATGTGACAAAGAAAAATACAATTTTTCTTTGTAATCCAAACAATCCCACAGGTGTTTTAACATCGAAAAAAAATATGATAAAAATTCTAGAGAACGCATATGATAAATCCAGACTAGTTTTTTTGGATGAGTGCTTTATTGAACTTGTTCCAGAATCAAACGAATCAATGGTATCATATCTGAAAGAATTCGATAATCTCTTCATATTGAGATCTCTGACTAAATCATTTGGGCTAGCAGGACTCAGAGTTGGCTATGGACTTGGAAGCAAAAAAATCATAGATACACTAACGAGAATAAAGATCCCTTGGAATGTAAATGGACTGGCACAAAAGGCGGCAAGCGCAGCAATTTCAAGCAGATCTCATCTGGATAAAACAAGAAGATTAATCAAAAAAGAACTAACTTTTCTAACAAAATCCATATCAAAAATACCAAAATTCTATTGTTATCCCTCTTCGACTAACTTTATTCTGATTAAATCACAAATAAATTCAAAAACCCTGCAGAAAAAACTTTTAGAAAAAAAAATTCTAGTGAGGGATTGTAGTACTTTTTATGGTCTTGATAATAGATTCATTAGAATTGCTGTTCGTACCCACAAAGAAAATGTGAAACTTGTGAGATCTTTGGAGACGATTTGAATTGACTAAAGCACTGATGATACAGGGAACTTCATCCGGTGCTGGAAAGACAACCCTTGTTACTGCTCTATGCAGAATATTTGCAAACTCTGGATATAGTGTTGCACCATTCAAATCGCAAAACATGTCTTCTTATTCATACAAGACTGGTGATTTTGAAATATCACGAGCACAAGCAATACAGGCAATTGCGGCAAGGACAGATATCGATCCGCACATGAATCCGATTCTCCTCATGCCGCTTGGAAATTATCAATCCAAAGTTATGATCAAAGGAAAGTTTTACAAAAAAATGTATGCAAAGGAGTATTACAAAAAATTTGCACTCTCCAAAGGATTACAAATCGCAAAAGAATCACTTGACTGGCTAAAACAAAATAACGATTTGATAATAATAGAAGGGGCAGGTTCTCCTGCAGAATTTAACTTGGAAAAATATGACATTGCAAATATGAGAATGGCGGAATATTCTGATGCTCCAGTAATTATTGTTGCTGATATAGACAGGGGTGGAAGCTTTGCAAGCATTGTTGGCACACTGGAACTCATAGACAAGAAATACAGAAAATTCATACAGGGTTTTGTAATAAACAAGTTCAGAGGCGACATGGAAATACTGCGCCCAAGCTTTCATAAACTGAAACAAAAGACAAGAAAACCTGTTCTAGGAACAATACCTCTCATAAAATTCAACATTCCAGAAGAGGACTCTCTTCATTCAAACCCAAAACAGGTCCAATGGAACAAAAAATATCTAAAAACTCTGGATGTAGAAATAGAGAATTTAAGTCGGATTGTAAAATCTAGTCTGAACATGAAAGCAATAGGTGGATTGCTCAAGTGATTTTAATCACAATATCATCTGTAATCCTTGCTATAGCAATTGACTTGGCATTAGGTGATCCAAAAAACAAATTCCATCCCACTGTCTGGGTTGGAACACTGATTGGAAAACTCGTACCTCTTACAAGAAACAAATCTACAAAAACTGAAAAACTTGCAGGGACAGCTATTGTAATTTCAATCGCATCTCTTATCGCTGTATTACTATCTTCTTTAAACATCGGGTTAGATCTAATTGAACCAGCTAATTATGATTCTGAATTGGATATTGTAATTACGATTATTTCTGTTATAATTATGAGTATTATGCTTAAAACTACAATTGCCATAAAGGGAATGGAAAGACACGCCAAACTAATCATGAGTGCACTATCAAATAATGATCTTGATGATGCAAGAACAAAACTTTCAATGATAGTAAAAAGAGACACCAAGAGTTTGGATCGACAACACATTATTTCTGGTACTTTGGAGAGCATAAGTGAAAATACAGTAGATGGCATCACTGGTCCACTCTTCTACTTTGCATTGTTTGGGTTGCCAGGTGCATTTGTATATCGTACTATAAACACCATTGATTCCATGGTAGGGTACAAGAATGAGATGTTTAGAAATATTGGCTGGTTTGGAGCAAATTGCGATAAAACACTCAACTATATTCCATCTAGATTGACAAGCCTTGTGATGATACTTGCTGCAATGATCCTAGGGGCAGACTGGAGACACTCATTAAAAATAATGCGAGAGGATAGATCAAAGACAGAGAGCCCAAATGCAGGATATCCTATGGCTACACTAGCAGGAGCCCTTGGAGTACGATTTGAAAAAATAGATCACTATGTATTGGGAGATGGAAAGTTAGAATTCACAGAAGCTCATTTCAAATCTGCTGTATCTATAATGAAACTCACAGCAGTACTATTTTGTACAATCTTTACAATCCCAATGATTATCATGCTTTCATACTTTGGATGGTGGTTGCATGCTTAAGGGAATCAGCTCCGTAATTTCGTTTCTAACAATAATTCCTTCAAAAAATGTAGAACTTGATACTGTTGCAAAAAACATGTATCTGTTTCCTATTGGCGGTGCAATAATTGGTTTAATTATTGGCGCAGCAGGATTTGGGCTTTCATCATTTTTAGAACCTATGATAGTAGGATTGTTATTGACAGGTTCTGTCGTAATTCTCACCGGTATACATCACACCGATGCACTATGTGATTTCGCAGATGGTATTATGGCAAAGGGTACCAAAGAAAAAAAACTACAAGTTATGCGTGATCCAGCCGTTGGATCAGCTGGAGTAATTACGATAGTGTTGTATGCTGGCGGAATGATAATGGCATTTTCTATGATGAAAGGTTTTACCCTCTTTCAGGCAATTTTACTAAGTGAACTTTTGGCAAAATTTGTTATGGTGTTACAGGCAAACAGAGGATCATCTGCATGGCAAGGGCTAAGCTCACCATTTACACAATCTATGAAAGACAAAAAGAAACTTGGTATAGCTGCAATGATGACCGTTATCCCTATAGTAATAATTGGAGGGATGATGGGCGTGGTTGTTTTGCTGGTGGGTGTAGGCTTATCGTTTGTGCTTCTTGCTGCAGCAAATCGTAGTTTTGGTGGTGTTTCAGGTGATGTCTTTGGTGCTACAAATGAACTTGTGAGACTTTCATCTCTTCTTATTTTTGCATCACTATGATAGGTCTAGTCATGTGTGGAGGAAAAGGCACACGCATGGAAATTCCACAAGAGAAACTCCTCCTCAAGTACAAGGATCCCATCATTCAACATGTAATAACTGCACTTCATGATTCAGGTTGTTTTTCAAAGATTGTGGCAGCTACCAGTCATAATGCTCCAAGGACATGGGAATTTTTAACAAATTTAGGAATTTTTACAATGGATACAGCAGGGAAGGGATATGTCTATGATCTAAACCAGATTTTGCACAACTTTGACGAATTAGTATTTGTGACATCGGGGGATCTGCCACTGTTGGATGCAGAAATAATAAAAAAAATCGTACAACTAGTTGATAATGATCACACATGGACTACAGTTCTTATCAGCAAAGATTTTCTTGATTCATTACATTTGAAACCGGAATATACTGTAATCTATGAAAAAAAACAATATTCCTATTCTGGTGTGTCTATAGTAAACCCAAACAAGCTTACGAAAATGGAATCTATAGAGGAGTCATATGTGATACTAGATGACAAGAGAATTGCGTTTAATATGAATACAAAAGAAGATTATACTTTACTCGGCACTGCCTAGTATCTTGCCATTTATTTTTGCAATAGAACCTGTTGATTCTGCAAGAAGATTTCCACATGACTTGCAGGTTACATTTGTAGCTACATGTGAGTAGACGACACTCTCTTCATTACATTCATTACACTGTACTCTTTGAAACTTGCTGTTTGGTTTTGGAATTAGAATTTGTCCTTTTTTCATTATGCTACCAACTCGAACTTTCTTAGTCTTATACCCGGCTTGTTAAATTTCTTTTTGCATTCTGGACATGTAAGAATTTGTGTTGCCTTTTTTGTAGTCTTTGCGGGTTTTGCAAGTTTTGGGAATTTCTGGCCACCATAACCTTTCTTATCCTCTGCATGTCTTCTTTCACCTATAGCCGAGCCTCTTCTTTTTCCGGCCTTGTATATAGAGACTTTTTGTAGCGTGTGTTTTTTACACTTGGGACAATACCTTCTGACTTCCTTTGGCATGTTCATAAAGGATGACCGTGCTTGTCCGTAATTTAAACATCGCTTTGAATCTATAATAGTATCAAGAACCGATTCTTTACTCGTGAGATCAAGTTCGCTTTCTACCATGATTTCATCGCTAAACTCTGTAGCCATGGGAGAAAAGATGGCTGATCTAGTTTTGAAAAATTGTACACTGGTTAATGTGTATTCTAGAGAAATAAATCCCAAAACACAAGTTGCCATTTTCAAAGACAGAATAGCATACGTTGGAACTGATGCATCGCATACAGTAGGAGAAAATACTGTTGTCATTGATCTAGCGAACAGATATGTTACTCCAGGTTTTGCAGATCCACATACACATATTGACAAGTATGTTTTGCCATCTGAGCTTGCAAAAAAATCTCTTCTCTGTGGCACTACATCTATTTTTTCTGATCCAATTGACATCGTAAGTGTTTGTGGATACAAAGGTTTCAGAGAACTTGTCAAGCATACAGAAAACTTGCCAATAAGATTTTTTCATGTCATTCCTGGAGGGCTCCCAGTCGACCAAAAGTTTAGTCATGCGAAAACACTTACTTCTACAGAAGAAAGGGCATCACTGCGTTTGGAAAATGTATTGGGATTAGGGGAAGTATTTTCATGGACAAAAGTGACAAGCCAAGATGCAAAAACAATGCACACTCTCAAATACATGCTGGAAAAAGGCTGCGTCATAAATGGTCACACTGCAGGTGCGAGTGACAAAAAACTAAACGCCTACATAGCTTCTGGAATTCTTTCCTGTCACGAACCCATTGACTTTGACCAAGTCATTGAACGACTTGGGCTTGGCATGTCAATAATGATGAGG
>DATIDL010000094.1:0-2609 GCA_035456305.1 Nitrosopumilaceae archaeon | reverse complement strand
GCAAATTTAACTAAAGCCAACGTAGTCCTAGCGAGGGTTTTTAGATATATATCTTGAGCACTAGAATTCTTTGAGTATTTCTTTAGCTCGATGCATTGAGACGTTTCCTTCTTTTACCATTCTTTTTACCACCTCATCAATCAGGTTTGGTTTGACACCTGCACTTGCAGCAATGTTTCTTGCATGAAGTTTCATGTGTCCTTTTTGTATTCCTTCAGAAGCAAGAGCTCGTATCGCACTAAAGTTCTGTGCAAGTCCTGCTGCTGCAATTATGCATGCAAGTTCTTTTGCAGACTTTACTCCAAGAATTTTTGCACAGATCTTGATCATCGGATGCACGTTTACAATTCCCCCCACAATTCCCACAGACATGGGAAGATCTATTTTTCCAACCAAATTCCCTTTCTTGTCTTTTTTCCATTCTGTCAGAGAGGTATATCTTCCAGTTCTAGAAGCGTAGGCATGCGCAGCTGCCTCAATCGCTCTTGTGTCTTGTCCAGTGGCGTTTGCAACCGCAATTATCCCATTCATGATTCCCTTGTTGTGGGTTACAGCTCTGTAAGGATCATGCGCAGCAAATTGGTATGCTAAAATGATATTATCAACAATTTTCTTGCCACCAATTTCATTTTTGTCGAAAGTAGCAGTACCTCGAACCAATCTTTTAGTAGAATAGTTTGAAAGTATTCTGAGAATCACTCTGCCACCTGATAGCTTTTCAATTAGAGGTGCAACACCTTCACACATTGTATTTGTGATGTTTGCACCCATTGCATCTCCCACATCTATCAAAAGTTCTACAATTAACATTTCTCCATAATCAGTTTTGATCTTTTTGCAAGAGATTTTTTTTGCTCCCTTACTCATCTTTGATAATGTTTTACTTTTTGAGTTGGCAAGCTTTAGAATCTCTTTTGAGAATTTCATTATTTTTGGAATGGCAGATTTTACATCAACGCCTACTACTTGGATCTGACCGATGCTGTATGATTCATCAGCCTTCATGGTAAAACCTCCATGTTTTCTTGCTATCTTGGCTGCCTTGGAGGCAGCTGCAATGACTGATGGCTCCTCGATTACCATTGGAATGAGATAGTCTTTTTTGTTTACACGGAAACTGGTTGCTATTCCAAGTGGAAATGAAACTGTTCCTACCGCATTTTCAACCATCTTGTCTGCCTCATTAAATGATATACCACCATGTCCTTCCAGAATCTTAACATCCTGTTTTGAGAGACCACAAAACGACGCAATTGATTTTATCCTTTCTTTTCTATTTTTCTCATAGAATTTTGGGATTGACGAGTCGGCCAATTTATTTTACTATCCTAAGAAGTCTATCATCAGTCTTGTCTGGGAATCCTCTTCCATCAGTATTTCCTGTAAGAATGTAAAGATAACCATCTGGTCCTTCATTGACATCTCTAATTCGCCCAACCCCACCCAATATGCTTTTTTGTGAAGTTTCATCGCCTTTTACTGTGATCTGGTATAGATTTGTTCCACGCAATGATGCCATGATCAGATCATTTCCAAGATCAAGTTTGTCAGAAGAATAAAAAACCATACCTGCAGGCTCTAGGCTAGGATTATAGCAAGAAATTGCATCAACAAATCCCTCATGTCCTCCACATTCTTGTTCAGGCCAACCAAAGTTTTGTCCTGCCTTTACAAGATTAAGCTCGTCATTTTTTGTTGGACCGTGTTCTGTCATGTAGAGATTACCTGATTCATCCCAAGCCATGCCTTGAGGGTTTCTGTGTCCGTACGAAAACACAGCTGAGCCTGAAAATGGATTATCTGCAGGTATGGTGCCATCATCATTTAACCTTAAAATTTTTCCCAAAGGAGATTGCAAATCTTGTGCAGCGTGTTCGTCTGTGGCGTCACCAATTCCTATGTATAGTTTTTTGTCAGGACCAAATTTTATCACACCACCATTATCAAATTCTGCACCAGGTATTTTATCCAAAATTACTGTCGCATCTACAAGTTTGTTTTCCGATTCGGTTATTTTGATAATTTTATTCCAGAGTTTGTTGTCCTCTGAATATGTATAAAATGCATATAGGTAGTGATTATTCTCAAAATCAGGATGTAGTGCAATGCCCATCAAGCCACCATCAGCCACGTCTGCTACACGTAGGTTTGCAAGTGGCTCTTCAACAAGACTACCAGAATCAATGACACGTATTCTGCCAACTTTTTCTGTAAGAAATATTCGGTCATCCGTAAAATCCATCGCCCAAGGTTTTTGCAAATTGGTTGCAACAATTTCTACAGATTTTGTTCCAGTTGGAGTGGTAACTGGTTGTGGAATCACTACTGGATCTGATGGTGATAGAATTATTGCAACAGAAGCTGCAACTGCTGCGATAATTCCAATTATTCTAATTTTTTTGTCCACGTTTGAGACAGTTTGTAAATCCTATTAATTATTTCCAAAATTAGATAAAGCGTATATATCACCCCGAAACTTCTTTTCAATTAGCGGGGTGGGGAAGCCAGACTATTGGGGCAAAGTCATCCCGGCGGGCTCATAATCAACACTGATGAGATACCCGCAAATCAGTAGTTCAAATCTACTCCCCGCTATTTCATTCCAATAT
>DATIDL010000093.1:0-4754 GCA_035456305.1 Nitrosopumilaceae archaeon | reverse complement strand
CAGAAAGATAGCTGGGATCTATAAAATCAGGCCCAACCTTAAATGATTGTACAGAATATCCGCGTTTTTTTATTCCATGTATTATTGCTGCAGTAATTGATGTTTTGCCAACACCACTAGTTGTGCCTGCAAGTACGATTCTTGAGATATTCAATTCTCATCAATATTACAGAATTTTATTTAAATTGATGTTTGAGCGATTTGTCTTCATTGATGTGTTCCTGAAATGCTTTTTACAATGTCAAAAAGTTGCCTAACGGCTAGTTTTGGATGATGTGTGGCAAGGCCAATCATACTTGAGATGCTAAAATCTGCTTTTATGAAATCAAGAAATTCATCTGGAGATAATTCTTTAATTATTTCAAGTTCTTTATCCCATTCTTCGTCAGTAAGATTCAACCATCTATTCTGTACTTTAATTGCAGCTTTGATTTTTGAGCTGATTGCCTTTTTCCATGCATCTTCATATGGTTTTAATGATGTTTTTGATGTATCACCAGATATTACAGATTCTGCCCCCACCTGTCCAGCTATTCTGCCAAATTCAATTGCATATCTGATTCCTTCTAGAACTAGTGGGTTTGCTTGCCCTGCTGCATCGCCAACCAATATTATGTTATTATAGATGGTGGTATGTGTCAATCCTTCATTTGGAATCAAACCATAATGAAATTCTATAGGAGTTATTTTACCTAATTGACCAAGTGGGCCTGGTTTTTTTTCTACAAGTTCAAGGAGACGCTGAGTAGGATCGATTTTAGATTCAGGCTTTCCTATACCAACTCCTATTCTTACTTTATTTTTTCCCAATGGAAAAATCCATGCATATCCTGCTGGAGAATATTGTTGTCCAACCATCAAGGACCATGTTTCTGGATCAACTTTTTCAACATATGCCTCATACTCTGCTCCAACTCCAAATCTTTTCCATTGTGGAACAATGCCAATGCTTTTACCTATAACCGAATAGAATCCACTTGCATCAATTACAAGCTTACAATGAAATATTAGATCATCTTTTAAAGATGTGGCTTTTATTCCAACCAGATTTCCTTTGCTATCAATTAATGGATTAGTTGCATTGGTTCGTACAAAAATATCTGCGCCAGCATTTGCTGCCTCACATGCAAGAAACTGGTATGTTCGTCTAACATCTAAAACTGCAGCTTGATATTCAGAACCGTGTACAGTTACATGATTATTTAGAGAATGAAATGAGTAGTTTTTGATAGGATTATAGTAATCCGATGTAATGTTGAATTTTTTCATATCATTAATCCATGTTACGCCACTTGTTCTGATGCTTTGTGCTATTGCTTCTTCTCGTTCAAGAAGTGCAACACGTACTCCTTTTTTTGCAGCAGCCCATGCGGCTGACGAACCAGCAGGTCCAGCTCCGACTATTACGACATCATATGTGTATTCTCTTGTCATCAATTTCACGTTTTTAAAACGATAATTATAAACTACTCATTTTATTCTCTTCAAAATTTATTTTCATAGATTACACTAGAAAAACGGCACTACTTATTCAAATGCCGATTATGTCCCAGATTGTTCTACAGAAGGCCCATGAGGTCTCTTGCCACGAAGGCTAAAGCAAACTACAGCCATAGCGATCATGACACCTATCATGGCACCAAAATAACCCAGACCTGCTTCTGCCATAGACGGTCTACAACCATATTCTATATACGCAGAATCTTATGGGAAAAATTTTACCTAATTCATAATTTTAAGGTAAATTTTGACAGTAGAATGTCTTCCAGCACCCCAAATCTTTTTAGTTTACAGTTGAACCCAAAAAAAGAATGGGAAAAGATGGATTAGTCATTGTTTATACTGGAAAGGGCAAAGGAAAAACCACCGCTGCACTAGGCATGGCATTAAGAGCAGTGGGATACAATTACAAAATTTGTATGATACAGTTCATCAAGGGAACTTGGCACTATGGCGAAATGACTTCGTCAAAAAGATTAGAACCAGAGTTTGAGCTTACTGCGATTGGTAAAGGTTTTGTTGGAATAATTGATGATAAAAGTCCACATGCAGAACATGAAAAAATTGCAATAGAGGCTCTTCGTTTAAGCAGAGAAAAAATAGAATCAGAAAAATATGATATCATGATACTTGATGAAATTAATTATGCTGTCAATTTGGGATTAGTAAAAATTGAAGATGTTTTAGATTTGATAAAAATCAAACCTGCCAATTTGAATTTAGTCCTCACAGGAAATCATGCAAAGCAAGAAATCATAGATGCAGCAGATCTCGTGACTGAGATGAAGGAAATAAAACACCCTTTCAAATCAGGAATCAAGGCCAAGAAGGGGATTGATTTTTAATGAGAACATTAAATTACGTATCCCAAGTTTGAGGATTTATGACCACTGAAATTCAGGAGCTGCCTGAAGTTGGAGAGATTGTTGTTGCTACAGTTACAAGAATTATGGATCAGGGTGCATATGTTAGTCTTGATGAATACAACAACATTCAGGGGTTTTTACACATATCAGAAATTGCAACAGGTTGGATTAGGCATGTAGAAAAATTTGTCAAGGTAGGAGAAAAAAAAGTATTGCTGGTAAAAAGAGTTAATACTGCAAGATCTGAAATAGATTTATCTTTAAAACAAGTTTCCTCGGATCAAAAGAAAAAGAAACTTTTAGAACTAAAAAGAAATGAGAAAGAGCAAATCCTTATCGATAGTTTGAGGACAAAGGCTGGTCTTACTCAAGCAGAAGCAGAAAAATTAGAAGGTGTTTTGGTTAACAAGTTTAACTCTATTTACGATGCATTTTCTGAAATCGTATCAAAAGGAATTACTGTATTAGATGATCTTAATCTGCCCAAAAAAACACTTTCAACAATAGAAGAAATCAGTTCAAAGATTCAAGTTCCACATGTAGAGATACGAGGTGTCCTAGAATTGACTAGTACAAAATCTAATGGAATAGAGATCATAAAAAAATCCCTTCTTGAAGCCATGGAAAGCAAGGATGCAAGTGTAGAAATAACTTATATCGGTGCTCCAAAATATCGACTCACAGTTTCTGCCCAAAACTTCAAAACAGCTGAAAAAGCTCTCAAACCTGTACTTTTAACAATTCAAACAACCATAGAAAAAAAAGGTGGCACTTACAAATTCACTAGAGAAGAGTCAAAGAAGACAAGAGAAGGATAACATGAGATTTCAGATGCGCAAATGCCCAGATTGTAAAAGATACACCTTAAAGGATGAGTGTCCAATGTGCGGCAATAAAACAGTTACAGTTCATCCAGGCAAGTATTCACCAGATGACAAATATGCAAGATATCGTATTTCCGACAGATACAAGTAATTTAGGATAATTTATTTGTGGAAAATTAGGTTTCAGGTTCTTGCGATCTGATAATTACTTGTTTTATGCGTGCAGATTCAATATCAATTGGTTGATTTTCTGAATTTGTTTCTAATAACGCAATTTTATCAACAGCATCTTGACCAGATATTACCTCGCCAAATATTGTATATGCATTATCAAGCCACGGGGCATCTCCAAGCATAATGAAGAATTGAGAGCCTGCACTGTTAATATCAGATCCACGAGCCATAGAAACTATGTATTTTTTATGTTTAAGAGCACTAAATTCTGGAGGGATCTTATATCCTGGATCACCAGTTCCCCATGTATCACGCGATCCTGAAATTGTATTTGGATCTCCTCCTTGAATAACAAAGCCAGGCATTATTCTGTGAAATAGAGTTCCATCATAGAATCCTGAATTTGCAAGTTTCTCAAAGTTTGCTACAGTTTGAGGTGCAACATCTTCTTTGAAATCAATTACTATATCACCAAAATTAGTCGACAATACAGCAACATTACCAGTTGGAGTGCTCTCAGATTCTGCACTGAGATCAGACGGTTTCGTGTCAGATACAACATAATTATGGTTGATCTGATATACCAATACGCCTGAAACTGGACCAGCATTTTTTCTATCAAGACTTGGTGATGAATAAACTAGTTTTATTGGATCAACATCAGTTTCATATTTTATTGTTTTGAGATATATTCCAGTATATCCAGTTTGATAATTTTCTATTTGTTGATTTGTGTTGAAGTTATAATATGCTACAGGTGAAAATGGAAACATTTTTCCTAAAAGAGTATTATCCCAGAAATAATTGGTTGGAGTAAATCCATCGTTTTGAACTAATCTAGATAGATCTTCGCCTCCGATGCGAGCAAACCACTGTTTTTTGCTTTCGTCGCCACCCCCGCCAAGGACATAAAGTTCTTGATCATCTGCAACAAATTTTTGTCCAACTACATATACCAAAACATAATCAGCATCTAATTCTTGTAATATTTTCCATGCATCATCGGGGGAACTAAGTAACATTTTTGCTAGCTTAGCTATTGTACTTGTGTCCAAAGTTGCATTGTCTGCAATAGATTTTCGTTCACCGATTGTGGTTATCCAGTATCCATAATCCCACCATGAAGCAATCACAGCATCTTTTGGAGTATTATTTTTTATCCATTCTAGAGTTGCAGGCCAGTCATTTGTAGCCATAACAAAATTAGAACCGCCGTTAAGAATTGTAGGAGGAGCTTTGGTTATTGATATCCAGTTAGCGTTAACTGGAAAAATGGCAGGAATTAAGAGTAATGCAACTACAACTATAACATAAGATATTTTTGTGATTTTTCTCATGCCAAAAAGAGATTTTTTTTCTTGTGGTTTTTTTAATATTTCAGAGGTAATTA
>DATIDL010000092.1:0-2631 GCA_035456305.1 Nitrosopumilaceae archaeon | reverse complement strand
GGATGTTAAAGCAGGCATGGGTGTTGGTACCACATTTCGTGTAATAGGAGACTTTGATGGCAAAAGACTTGAATGGGATTGTGAGACTACAGAATTTATTCAAGAAGAAAGACTGGCAGCAAAGATGATCAAAGGCCCATTCAAAAAATGGGAAATTGCAATGGAATTTAAAAAATTAGAAGACAAGCTGACAAGGCTTACAATGACAGTAAACTATGACATGCCACTTGGACCATTAGGTGGAATTCTCAACAAGATTAAATTTGCAAAGACTGCTGAAAAAGGAATGGAAACCGCACTCTTCAAAGTGCGAGGATTGTTAGAAGGAAACGGCTCAATTCCAGTTTACATAACTCTTGATGCATACAGAAAGCTGTTGGCAGAAAAAGAAAAAATGCACAATGCTCCAGTTTCTACAGTATTGACAAAAATACTGGAAAAATACTCACAAATCGAATCTGTCAAAAATTAGTACTTTATTTCCGCTCTAGTTTAAATAACGAAATTGGCGTCTGCTATTTTGCGGGGTCTATGGCTCAGCCAGGTAGAGCGAGGGACTCTTATGATCTTTCAGAGAAATCCCTATGCCGTGGGTTCAAATCCCACTAGACCCGCCTTTATGTTTTGACATGTTTTGTTTTTTGAAAATGATTTACGAAATTTAGAAAATAATTATGACAATGAACCGCGCTTTTGGCTGTCTTCAAGATTTGATTTCAGCTTGAAGCTTTCTTCATGATTCTGTGGACCGTGGCTGCACTTTACACAACCTACTTTGAAACCATTTTCATCCCGAACATATGTTTCGCAACCACAAAAACAAACCATATTGTTTCAAATTCTCTACTCTGATATAACTTATTTCAAAATCAATTTTTGCAACATTTCCCACGTGGGATGTCATGTTCATGTGGACACTTTCTTGGGTGCTTTAGCATTGTACAGAGTGCATCAGTAAACTGTTCATTCATGTGATGCTCTATTCCGCATACCATTTCTTCATCAATGTCAACTTTGAGTGCACTATCCATTAGAACTTCTAACAGTCTGCTGTTTCGCATCATGTTGGTGCCTACCTGTTCTCCACTTTTAGTCAAAGATACTCCAGTTTTGTTATAGTTGACAAGCTTTGCCTCATTTAGCTTTTTCAACATCTGGACAACGCTTGGCTGTCTCACATTTAGCATCTTTGATATTGAACTAATCTTTACCGGGTTTCCGCTTTCTTTTATGTGCCAAATTGCTTTAAGATACATCTCCACATGTTCTGCTTCGGCAGTACCAACAAACAAAACTTCATCTTTCATGTTAGATTTTCCTTTTTACCTACTTTACATCCTTTGATTCTTTTAATAAATATTCAAAATATTCGCGAGCAAAACCTGCAAGACCAGAATGATCTGCCCATATTGCTACTGCCTCTGCAGATCTGGATGTGCCAAGATCTTCGCCAAGCAGTATTACAACATACCTCTTATCTGATATTATGCCACCTCCAAAAAGCCCCTTCTTTATTTTTACACTGGCCACTCTTGATAATGATTTTAGAGTTTCTGAATTCACATCCTCAGAAACCAGTATGGTGATTTCAACTCCCCTGTCATGTAATGATCTAAGCTTGGGTAATGCTTCTCTTGCAAGATCCTCTGCTACTTTTGGTATAGCTATCAGAACTTCGTTTCTACACGAGTCTACCATCTCCAAAATTTTAGAAGCAATGTTTACTACTCCAGAAAGAACCCAAATATCAGGTCGTTCACTCGTGCCACTCTGTTCATAAAGTGGAGTGAGTTCTTTCAAAATTACAGATTCATTATTTTTGAACTCTGTTTCCACACTCTGTCTTACGTTTTCTATGGCAGTTGTAGGCGGCTTTGCAAAATACTGCGTTGGTCTTGATTCATCAGATCCAATCCATCCCTTTTCTTCTAGAGTACCTAGCACTTCGTATATCTTTGAATATGGAACTCCTGATTTCTGGCTAAGATCAGACGCATTTATCTGACCTGTTTTCAAAAGTGCAGAATACGTCTTTATCTCATAACTTGTCAGGCCCACCTTTTCCAATGCCTTTCGTGTCTTGTCTGAAAGACTCATCTATTCTCATTCGAAGCGCTTTTGATATATATGTCAACTATGGCTATTCACAAATCGTCTCATGCCTGTGTAACCGATCAATCTCCTAAAACCACTGGTGTCTAGTAGGAAATCGATTATATACTATCTTTGAAAACAAGCGTTTAGTATGGAACTAATCCAGATTGCCAACCAGAAGGTACCTACATTAGGTAAAAAGTCTACTATTCGATTTACTCAAAGTATTTGTCCAGATTGTAACATGATTTTGGATGCCGAAGTCTTTGAAAGAGACGGCAAAGTCTTCATGACAAAGACATGTCCAACACATGGTGAATGCGAGGAGCTCTACTTTGGCTCTTATGAAATGTACAAAAAATTCAGTACTTACTGGATGGACGGAAAGGGCGCCCATGCTCCAAATGTAATGATTGAAAAATGTTCATGCCCAAATAACTGTGGACTGTGTTCAAACCACCTATCCCATAGTGGATTGGCAAACATGATAGTTACAAACAGATGTGATCTTACATGCTGGTACTGCTTCTTCTATGT
>DATIDL010000091.1:0-3268 GCA_035456305.1 Nitrosopumilaceae archaeon | reverse complement strand
ATTGAAGAAATTATTTTATTTTTCTAGCTTTGACTCTATAGTTTTTTCAAATACTTCGTATGGTTGTGCGCCGCCTATCTTGGCTATGGTGTTATCAGGACCTATGATGAAAAACCCAGGCGTACCAGTTAGTCCCAGCGTTCTAGCGTCAGAATTGCTAGACTCAATAATTGTAAAATAGCGCTGTTCTGTCATGCATGAATCAAACTGTGCCTTGTTCAATCCTATGTCATCAGCAAATTTTGCCAAGTTCTCAAGTGAGGCCCATCCATTGTTTTCACCGGTCCAGTGATTGTAAAGCATATCGTGGTACTCCCAGAATTTTCCTTCCTCATTGGCACAATGTGCTGCATTTGCTGCGTTTATAGAATCTTGACCAATGATTGTAAAATCTTTGAAAATCATTTTGACCTTTCCTGTATCAACATAGTTTTTTACAATTTCTGATTCTGTAGTGTGAAAGAATTTGTTACAATAAAAGCATTGATAGTCACCAAATTCTACAATTGTGACAGGAGCATCAGAGGATCCAAGTATTGAAGATGCTTGTGCACTAAAAAGCGACAAGGCCATCTCATCTTTGCTTTTTTGAACCTGTGTGGATTTTATGACTTTGTCATCTTCTTGTTCTTGAGTTTTTATGATTTGATTGGAAAAATCTGAATTCGTGACAAAAAGTGTTCCAAGGATAGAAATTACTGCTATTGCTGCACCAATACCAAGGGATGGACCATGTATGTTCAATGGCATCAGCAGGTTTTTTGATATATTTAGTTCTTGTCACAAGTATCTAAATAAAGAGGATAATTATAAAAAAATCATGAAGAAGGTTTTTGTTAATGGTTATGGTGCAATTGGAAGTAGAATTACACAATTCATCGCAGGAGATTCAGACATCGAATTAATTGGTGTTGGAAAATATTCTCCAGATGAGAAAGTTACCGATGCTATTTCAAGAGGATTTGCAGTTTATGTTCCTAAAAATAAGGTGGATTTATTTAAAAACTTCAAAATATCTGGTACTATCGAAGACGCATTAGAAAAATGTGATTTAGTAATAGATGCAGCACCTGGTGGTCAAGGATATGCAAATAAAAAGAATTTGTATGAACCAAAAAATGTAAGAGCAATTTTTCAGGGCGGTGAAAAGCTTACAGGCGAAAAGGCAGTATCTGATTTTATTTTTAATTCACGCGTAAACTTCAATGATGCTTTTGATAAGAAATACGCAATGCAAGGAAGTTGTAATGTTACTGGAATGGGAAGAATTCTTCAACCATTAAAAGAAAAATTTGGTTCTAGAATAAAACGATTTGATGCTACGCTTTTGCGCCGGTGGGCAGATCTAGAAGACTTGAAAACAGAAGTAAAAGATTCCATAGAATGGACACGGAAACCACATCATGATGAAGATGTAAAAAGTTACATGGGAAAAGATACTCCACTATTCATTAGAGTTTTCAAAGTCCCAACAAGACAAATGCATGTGCATCTTATGGATATAAGATTCAATGGTGTTGCTCCCAAATCTTTAGAAATTTTGGATTTATACAAAAATGAATATGGTGTTGCAATTTTGTATGGTGCAAAAGGCACAAAAGATATTCGAGATTTTGCAGAATCTACAAAATTTATCTTTAAGGATACAAACATGATTCACATACATGCGGATTTGCTAGAGATTCAGGATGATATTGTAAAACTAACCTACTCTGATGATCAAACCGGAATTGTTGTGCCAGAAAATCATCTGTTAATGCAAGCAATGCTTTTTAAAAGAAATTCAGATGATGCATTCAAGCATACGGAATCATTATTTCACATGGAAGAAAAAAAGAGACTGCTTGAAGCGCATTTCAAGCAAACTTAGTGACAGATGATTTAAAAGATGGACATGGCATTTTTCATTAGATAAGATTTTACATTGAGTGATACAGATACATGGAAAAAAACTGACGGATCTGAAATCCTTCGTAAAGGACAGATTGCCGCTAAACAATCAGTAATTACACTTGCAGCTATAGGCGTAGCTGAGCTGCTTGTGGCAATGTTTGTGGGAAGTATTACACTTACTGCTGACGGGTTGGATTCGTTAGCAGATTCCATGATCTCCTTTATTGTGTGGTTTGGAATAATGATGGGGAAAAAACCAAGGAGCAAACTATTTCACTACGGATACAAAAAAGTCGAGGTTTTAGCAGCGCTAATTGCTGCAATCATCATCGTAATCCTTGGTGGCTATATAGCATATCACGCATTTCAAGCACTCTATGAACCGCGTACCATACTTCATCCAGAAATCGCAATGATTACACTCATTGCAGCTGGTAGCATCTCTTTACATCGTGCATTTAAAATTAGAAAAGTTGCAATGGAATCTAACCTTATTTCACTAAAACTTGATGCAAAAAATTCGATCAAAGATGGAACGTCATCATTTGTTGGATTCGTAAGTATTGCACTTGCAACATATCTAAATTTCTATTTTATGGATGCTATTGGTGGCATGATAATTGCAGGTTACATTTTTGTTATGGCATACATTGCAATTAAAGAGTCGGCATTAGTACTTGTAGATGCAGTAGAAAATCCACAAATGACTGAAAATGTAAAAAATGTCATTTATAACAAGTTTAAGATCAAAACCAAAGATGTATTCTTAAGACCAATAGGACGAGAATTCAACGCTGAAATTCACATATTTTTGCCTAATGAAACAAGATTAGACGAGACTAGCAGAATTGTTAATGAGATATCAAAAACAATAAAAAATGATTTGCATCTGGCACGAGTTGTGATTGTTCCTGAACCAGAAAATTCCGTAAACTAGTTTATGTTCTTGGCGGATTTGCAAATTTGTTGTGTGGATTCTTATGGTATTCTACAGGAATGCTTGAATCCTTTTGCCTTCCTGTAAGGATTCCAACCACCGTATCATCTTTTTTAATTATTTCTTCTTCAACCAGTTTTTTAATTCCTGCAGGTACTGCACCTGATGCCATTTCACAATCAAACCCATTTAACCCTACTAGCGACATGCCATCCATCATTTCCTGATCCGAAACCTGAGTGACTACACCGTTTGTGAACTCTAATGCTCTTAATCCTTTGAGAATGTTTGCAGGTTTTGCAATTTGGATTGCAGTTGCTTTTGTTTTTGGCTTCATCCCAGTTTTATCCATGTGCGAATAGTATCTTTGTATTATTTCCGTATCTGGATTGCCTTTATTCCAACGTAGATTTGTATCTTCAAACTTTCCGTTGTAAA
>DATIDL010000090.1:0-2355 GCA_035456305.1 Nitrosopumilaceae archaeon | reverse complement strand
TAGCCAGAAGCTATGGCGCAAAAGGCATAGGCCTTTGCAGAACAGAAAGGATGTTTAACGCGCGTGACAGGTTGGGAGTTTTTGTAGAAATGATCATGGCACGTACTATTCAGCAAAGAAAAATAATTTTAGAAAAACTTCTGGTTTTGCAAAAAAGCGACTTTAAAGAAATACTGCAAGCAATGGAAGGATATCATGTTACAATCAGATTGCTAGATCCGCCGTTGCATGAATTCTTGCCAAACATTGAAGAGTTGATCAACAGAATGCACAGGTTTGAAAAACAAAATGTTCCAGAAGAGATGGAAAGTACAAAAAAGATTCTAGATCGTGCAAGAGAACTGGCTGAAATCAACCCAATGATGGGACATCGTGGAGTTAGAATAGGCATAACATTTCCAGAAATTTATGAAATGCAGATAAGAGCAATTTGTGAGGCTGCAGGCGAGCTTTCAAAAGACAAGGTAGACGCCCGTGCCCAGATAATGGTGCCACAGGTAAGCAGCATAAGCGAATTAAATCAAATCAAGCAAATCTATGACAACATAAAATCTTCAGCGGAATCAAAATTAGGAATAAAACTAAAGATCAACTTTGGCACCATGCTTGAAGTTGTCAGATCATGTCTTACTGCTGATGAGCTTGCCAAAACCGCAGAGTTCTTTAGCTTTGGTACAAACGACCTCACACAAGCAGTGTTTAGTTTTAGCAGAGAAGATGCGGAAGGAAAATTCCTTACAGAATACCTAGACAAGGAACTGCTTGCAGTAAATCCATTCCAGTCAGTAGACGTAAACGGAGTTGGAAGCTTAATGGAAATTGCCATATCTAAAGGAAGAAAACTCAGACCGAAAATGGAGATTGGAATATGCGGAGAGCACGGAGGAGACCCTAACTCGATTAGATTTTTCCACAAGGCGGGCCTGAGCTATGTCAGTGCTTCATCTCACAGAATTCCAATTGCAATTATTGCAGCAGCACAAGCTGCACTTGCAGAAAAATCAAAGAAAACCAATGTGAAACCTAAAAAGAAAACTAAAACAAGACGCAAAAAGAAAACTAGAACAAAACATAAAAAGAAATCAAGAAGATAAACTAGATTAAAAAAATTTTAGGACAGCTTGGCAGATGCAAAGTAAACATGAAACGGCTGACAGTAAATCACAACCGTATTGTACACATCAGTATTGATATTGTCAAGAGCATAGTTCTGGTCTCCTTTGTTTCCTTTGAGTTGTCCTAGATCTATTCCGGTGCTAACATCGCCATTTTTTGTCATGTATACATGAAGGTCTGGACCATTTGTAACTTCAAATTCCTCAAACCTGAGAAAAGAAATGTCACCAACTGAGATGACCTCAGCTTTGCCTTTAGCTTGATGGCCTTTTAGTCCCTCAAAGGTTCCAAGTTTAGAGAATTTGGGGGCCTCATCTGCATCTGGTGCAATTTTAGCTATCATATCCTGCATGGTTTCTGAAGCTGTGACAGTGAATTTTTTTGCCTCTTCCATCACAAGATCAATTGTGTCTTGAGGCATTTTTTGCACGAGCGCACTTCGTTGCTCGTCTACCATGTTTACAAATTTGTCATATGTAAGATCTTTTTGCAAATTGCTTAGCGCTTGCGGCAATGGTTCGTTAGTGATTCTATCATAAAACAGCGGACCTGCAAGATAGTATGTTCCAATTGCTGCAGTGCCGATGATTATTGCAATAGTGATACCCTTTAGCATACATGAATTTGTAAAATCAGACTATTAAGGATTGAAGAAAATTGAAATAGCAAACCAAGATAATTGCTTTTGTGCTACCAAGACTTGATTCTATAAAACCAGCAAGAAAAAAACTTGGGCTTACCCAACACAAGCTTGCTTCACTGACAGGAGTCAGCACTTCAATGATAAACCAAATCGAGTCAGGCAGATGCCAGCCAAGCTATGCCACTGCAAAAAAAATCTTTGAAATTCTTGGGTCACTAGAAGGCCAGTCAGATATGAAAGCAGGCGACATTTGTAGCAAGGACATTACAAAACTAAAGACAACAGATTCACTTCATGATGCAATAAAAAAAATGCAAGAGCATTCAATTAGTCAGATTCCAGTTTTTGATGGAAATGATGTTGTGGGACTGATAAGCGAAGATGGTCTTGTAAAGCATCTCATAGATAGTGATGAAACACAACGCAAAAAGATCAAACTTTCCGAAGTCATGGAATCACGACCGCCCATAGTGGATTATGGCATACCAGTCAAGACACTGGTGCCTCTAGTCAGATTTTCAAAATGCATTCTTGTCTCAAAGCACAGCAAGATAATTGGGATAATTACTGCTTCAGATACTCTCAAGATGATGGAG
>DATIDL010000089.1:0-12192 GCA_035456305.1 Nitrosopumilaceae archaeon | reverse complement strand
ACAAGATGTCACAGAAGAGGCAGTTCATGGATTGTTGCGCATTTTTATTTTATTTAAATCAACGGAAATTTAGTTTCTGATTTATTCACTTCCAGAACCGCATGAACAAAATCCATATTCATCTATTCTAGCTTTACAGAGCGGACACTTTTCCCCATAGTCAACTTCCCACGGTTCTTTTCCGTACATCCTAAAGTGATCATCAATTTCTATTGGAATCTCTCGCTTTTTTGGCAACTAAAATATTTTCACCATACAAGTATACATACATTATTAACTATAGATCTCACAAAAAGAACACAATGGAAGATCAAATGATTTTATGCCACAAATGCTCCGAAGAAAAACATGACCAATGCATGGGCAAAGCCGGCATGATGAATTGCGGTTGCCAAGTTTGCAGATCATAATTATTATGACAAATTTTGCAGTTGAGTTTAATTAGGGTAAAATTTTGATTCTTCTTAACAATGGGCAAAAAAATCAGGGAAGAAAGAGAACAGAAACGTGAAAACTATGCTGAGAAAATTAGCCGTGAAAAACGCAAATACAAACTTGTTGCAATAGGAATAGCCGCAGGAGTAGCAATCGTATTAGGCATTACAATTTACATGTTCATACAAATGAACAATGTTTCACCAGATGCACCACCTGGAGCAGGGGCAATTGGAAGTACGCATGAACATGCAGCACTAAAGACAATCATATTTAAAGACGAATTTGATTTTTCAAAACAACAATTTCAAGTAAAAAACAGATTCATACATTTTGAGAACCATAACGGTGAGACAGTTCACCTACATGCAACTGGCGTTCCAATGAGTCATCTCTTTGAAACAATTGGTGTTGGATTGGATGACAATTGTTTCATTTTCCCAGCACCTGACAGCAGAGAGTTTTGTACAAATCAAGACTATTCTTTAAAATTCTACATCAACCATGAAAAAGTACCAAGCATTCTAGATTATGTGTTAAAGGACGATGACAGAATTCTAATTTCATATGGAAACGAAAACAGTACAGAGATTGATAGTCAGCTTGCCAAAGTAGATGCAGTCACCATAGATCGTTAAACTATGATTCTTTCAGTGCTTTCTTGCGTTCGTTAAACTCATCTACAGTAATTTCTCCCTTTGCCAATCTGTTTTTTAGAATCATCATGGCATAGTCATCTTCTGATTGCGTAGTTGGCTTTACCGGTTCAGTTTTTTCTGGTTGTGTAAAGTATGACGAATAGTCTGGCTTGTGTCTATAATTATTTCTCATCACATATACAGCTGCACCCGCAGCTCCTGCACCGCCAACTCCAGCTATAATATACATCAGATTAGAGTTTAGATCAATTCCACCTATTGGATTTCCAGTAGAGGTTTTTGTATCATTAGAATTATCTTCAGATGGTGTTCCATCATTTGTAGAACCAGTGTTAGTCGAATTTCCTCCTAAAACAGGTGTACCAGTTTGCGATTCCTTTAGTTTTTTAGCAGCTTCAATTCTTTCTTGGATTTTTTCTTGAATGGTTTTTTCATCTTCTTGTGTTTCTGTGTCTGGTTCCGGTTCAGAAACTGGAGTTGAATCCTCTTGTTCTGGCACAGGTTCAGGTTCTGGTTCAGGTTCTGGTGTCACTACAGGTCTTTGTTTTTCGATATCAAAATTAATCACTATTCCGCTTGTTTTATTTACGATAAATGCTGTTGCATTGTATATTCCAGCAGTAGTATACCAATCTTCAATCTTAACAGATTTTTCAAACTTGTTGTCAACATCTGGAAATACTGATATTAGTTTAGCAAAATCTCCAATTGGATCTTCGATGACTATTGTGACCAGCTCACCATAGTCATCTTCTTCAACAGTGCCAGAAAATATAATCGAGCCTGTTTTACCATAAAATGTCTTATCAGTTTTAAAAGTCACAACGTCAGCATACGCTGGCATCACTAAAGAAAATGCAATTACAAAAAAACCTACCGTAGCTAGCAGTCTTTTTGCTTCCATGATATGATTTCATTGAACTATTTTATTAAAAACGCGTAGAATTGATACTTTTCGATGCAAAGCTAAAATTATGCCTCTAGCCACCTTTTGCTATCTAAAATGGAAATATCAAGCAGAAATGTAGTAGAGGGACCGTCAAGAGCGCCGCACAGAGCCATGTACAAGGCCATGGGGTTAAATGATAATGATCTTGGCAAACCATTCATCGGAGTATCACATACTGGAAACGAGGCTACTCCCTGTAACATACACCTTGGAAAAATTGCACTTAACGCAAAACAAGGAGTAAGTGATGCAGGTGGCACACCACGAGAGTTTGCCACAATAGCAGTTAGTGACGGTATTGCAATGGGTCATGAAGGCATGAAGGCATCTCTTGTAAGCAGGGAGATTATTGCAGATTCTATTGAGATAATGATCAGGGCACACCAGTACGACGGACTGGTTGGATTGGCAGGGTGTGACAAGAGTTTGCCTGGAACAATGCTAGCAATGGCAAGACTAAACCTTCCTTCAGTCTTTGTTTACGGTGGCACAATAATGCCGGGAATTTATGAAGGTAAACAAGTCACAGTACAAGATGTCTATGAAGCTGTTGGAGCTTATGACGCAGGACAATTAACTTTGGAAGCTTTGAAAAATCTAGAAAATGTTGCCTGTCCAAATGCAGGTTCTTGCGGTGGGATGTATACTGCAAACACAATGGCATCAATTAGCGAAGCAATAGGAATTGCGTTACCTGGAAGCGCTTCTCCACCAGCAGAAGATCCAAGAAGAGCAGAAATGTGTTATAACAGCGGCAAGGCAGTGATGAACCTTTTAGAAAACGGCATACGCCCAAAAGACATCTTTACCTTTGAAGCATTTGAAAATGCAATAACCGTAGCAAATGCAATTGGTGGTTCTACCAATGCAGTACTACACCTATTAGCTTTATCAAAAGAAATTGGCGTACATCTTGCTTTAGAAGATTTTGAACGAATTAGAAAAAAAACTCCGCACATAGCTGACATGAGGCCGGGAGGATTCTACGTCATGCTTGATCTTGATAAAATAGGTGGAATTCCTTTGTTGATGAAAAGTTTGACAAAGAAAAATCTTCTAAACTTGGATGTCATGACTGTAACAGGAAAAACCATGAAGAAAAACCTAGAATCCATTACGCTCTCATTTGATTCAAGCCAAAAAGTGCTCAAATCAATTGAATCACCAATACATGAAGTGGGGACATTAACAATACTCAGAGGCACTCTAGCACCAGATGGAGCAGTAGTAAAAGTAGCTGGAGTAAAAACTTCAGAGTTCAAAGGAAAAGCCAAGGTCTTTGACAGGGAAGAAGACGCATTTGATGCAGTAGCAAAAAGAGAAATCGTGGAAGGAGATGTTGTAATCATAAGATATGAAGGACCAAAGGGCGGACCAGGTATGCGAGAAATGCTTGGAGTAACTGCCGCGCTAGTTGGTCAAAAGCTTGGAGAAAAAGTAGCACTTATCACAGACGGAAGATTTTCAGGAGCCACTCGTGGCTTAATGATAGGACACGTTGCACCAGAAGCATATGTTGGTGGAAACATCGCACTTGTAAAAAACGGTGATGAAATTAGAATCAATGTTGAAAAAAATACTTTGGATTTGATGATTTCAGAAAGCGAGATGGAGCAAAGGCGCAAAGCTTGGAAACCAAGAAAACCAAACTATGAAACCGGTGCACTAGCAAAATATGCATCATTGGTAGGCTCTGCTGCTGAAGGCGCAATTACAAAACCAAAGTGGTAAAATAGTTTATTTTGGAAAATGGTTGTTGCAGTACAACTTTGTCTTGTGCTCACTTGACAGTGCAGTAACAGAAAGACCATCCTCTAGTCCTTTTTTGCAGATTTCGCAAACTGCTTCAGTCACGCTACTTTTAACAAATTTTGGTTTTCTTACAAAATATAGATCCTGAAAGAGCAGCGACTCGTTGCGCTTTTGATTTGAAACCAGCACTTGTGACATATTGTATGATCGGCTTGATCGCATATAAAGGTACCGTACTATACCGTAATTTGTAAAAACTTATTGCTCAAAATCTTACTTAATTATAAATAGAGTTAGCGTAGGACGTTCTATATGGGTGGCCACATTTGGACATTCAATGCTTAAGGTAATACCCCTAGAGTATACTGGCTCCCAATTCGAACTCTATAACAAAATTTCAAGAAATTATACCCATTCATTTTTGTTTGAATCACTAACTGGACCCGAGGAGTTGGCAGAGACTTCGATCATGGGCTTTGATCCAGATATGGTTGTCAAGTGTTATGCAAACAGGGTAGTGTTACGTGATAAAAATGGGAACACAAAAACGATTTCCACAAATGATCCATTGTCAGAGATAAGTAATCTTCTATCTAGCGTCACCGACCAAAAATACAGATACCTTGGAGGCGCTGTAGGAGTAATAAATTATGATGCAATCAGATTATGGGAAAAAATTCCAGATGCACACAAAAAAGAAGAAACTGTGCTAATGGAGTTTGGGATATACAATGATGGCATATTGTATGATAACAAAGAAAAAAAATCATTTTATTTTTACTATGATAAAAATAGGATCAACAAAGTTCCAACCACAGATCCAAAATTTGAGAAATTTACTGTATCAGAAATTTCAGAAAATCTTGGCAAGCAACAATTCACAAAAATGGTTGAAAGTGCAAAAAAATACATCCATGATGGAGATATTTTCCAAGTAGTACTTTCCAGAAGATTCAACTTTGAGGCAAGCGGAGATCTACTCAAAGTCTACAAGTCACTAAGACAGATCAATCCATCACCATACATGTATCACATGAAAATGGACAAAAAGACAATAATAGGATCCAGTCCTGAGATGCTACTTAGAGTTACAGGAAGCATTGTTGAGACGTTTCCAATAGCTGGAACACGCGCAATTACTGGTGATGAGTCAAAAAATGAGAAGATGAAGCAAGAGATGTTAAGTGATGAAAAAGAACTTGCAGAACACACCATGTTAGTAGATCTTGGGAGAAATGATATCGGTCGAGTTTGCAAATATGGTTCGGTACATGTAAAAGAATTGATGGCAGTAAAAAAATTCAGCCACGTTCAACACATGGTAACACATGTAGCTGGAACACTGGACAAGAAATTTGATACGTTTGATGCAATAAAGGCAGTCTTTCCAGCCGGAACTGTTTCTGGTGCTCCAAAAATCCGTGCAATGGAAATAATTGATGAGCTAGAACCAGAATCGCGTGGCCCATATGCAGGTGCAGTTGGCTATTTTTCTTTTAACGGGTGCTGTGATTTTGCGATTGCCATAAGAACAATATTTTTTGATGGAACAAAGGGATTTGTTCAGACTGGTGCAGGAATTGTATCAGATTCTGTTGCAGAAAACGAATGGATGGAAACACAACACAAAGCAAACGCAATGCTTGATGCGCTAAAGGAGGCAGCAAAATGAAATTTTTGATAATAGACAATTATGATTCGTTTGTCTACAACATCGCACAGATTCTTGGAGAGCTTGGTGTAGAGTCAGATGTGATAAGAAATGACAAGATCACAATTGATCAGATAAAAGAAAAAAATTATGATGCAATCATAATTTCTCCAGGACCTGGAACTCCAGAAGATGAAAAATACTTTGGAGTGTGCACCAAGGTAATCAAGGAACTAGGCCCAACAAAGCCCATTCTTGGGGTTTGTCTTGGCCACCAAGGCATCATACATGCTTTTGGAGGCAAGGTGGTAAATGCTGGCCACGTGAGACATGGAAAGACAAGTCCTGTCCAGTATTCAAAAACCCCACTGTTTGAGGGGGTTCAGAATCCATTCAAGGCCACAAGATACCATTCGCTGGTAGGAGACAAGACCATAATTCCAGACGAATTGAATGTAACTGCAGTAGCACTAGACGATAAAGAGATCATGGCAGTAAGCCACAAAAAATACCTGATAGAGGGAGTTCAATTCCACCCCGAATCAATCATGACAAGTGAAGGAAAAAAGATCCTAAGCAATTTCTTAAAGATGGTGAAAAAATGATCAAAGAAATAACAGACAAACTTTCACTATACGAAGATCTGACTTATGATGAAATGAGTCAATCCATGGATGAGATTCTAAAAGGTCAAGTACCTACACAAGAAATTGCAAATTTTTTGCGTAACCTGACTGACAAAGGTGAATCAGATCAAGAGCTCTTGGCAATGCTTGACAAGATGCAGGAGTTTGCCATACACATATTTCCAAAAAGACAGGACAGAATAATTGACGTATGTGGCACAGGAGGAGACAAGATGAAGACATTCAATGTGTCCACAGCATCTGCTTTTGTAATAGCAGGAGCCGGAGGGTCGGTAGCAAAACACGGAAACAGGGCAGTATCAGGAATTTGTGGTAGTGCAGACATTTTTGAATATTTTGGATATGATCTTAACATGACACCAGAAAAAGTCACAGAGATAATAGAAAAGTTTGGAATTGGATTTATGTTTGCACAAAAATTTCATCCTGCAATGAAAAATGTTTCAGAGGCAAGAAAATTACTTGGGACAAGAACCGCGTTTAACTTACTCGGACCTTTAAGCAATCCTGCTGGAGTAAAAAATCAGGTGGTTGGCGTGTTTTCAGCTGACTTTCTTGAAAGAGTAGTGTTGATACTAAAGGCACGTGGTGCAGAACGCGTAATGTCAGTTTTATCCCTGGATGGATTGGATGAGCTTTCTACCACCTCAAAAAACCAGATTTGCCTCCTAAAAGACGGTAAAATTAGCCTTAAAATCCTAAACCCTGCAGAACTAGGGCTATCAAAAGCAAGTCTTGGAGATATCCAAGTATCTTCCAAAGAGGAGGCAATCAAGGCATTTGTCTCTGTACTAAGAGGAACTGCCAATAAATCCATGCTTGAAGTCACTGCACTTAATGCTGCAGCCGGTTTGATAATTTCAGGAATTGCAAATGATTTTGCAGATGCCACACCAATTGCATTAGAATGTATGAAAACTGGTAAAGCATATGATGTTTTTAAAAATCTGATTCGTTTTTGTGGCAACATTTCAAAAGTTGAGGAGTTTGAAAAATCATGAAAGGTATGCTAGAAAAACTGGTACAGAACTCACAGACAGCTATCAATGATGGAGTTTATGAAATTTCACAAAAAATTTCAAAATCCAAAATCAGCATAATAGACAGCATACGAAAAAACAAACATGCTTCGTTGATAACAGAGGTAAAGTTTTCTTCTCCATCACTTGGAAATATTCGTAAGATATCAGATCCAGTCAAAATTGCAAGAGACATGATTGACGGCGGTGCTATAGGATTATCTGTTCTTACACAACCATACTTGTTTAATGGTTCCCCAGAATACTTTCAAAAGATTCGCAAATCAGTGAATGTACCACTTTTGATGAAAGATGTCATGATAGACAAAACTCAGATTGATGCTGCAAAAAAAATTGGTGCAGATTGTATTTTACTTATACAAGCCATATTTGATAAAAAACTAGTAGAGGATATTGACGAGTTTATTTCCTATGCACATAAAGAAGGCCTGCTTGTCTTGCTGGAATCACATACAAAAAAGGAATTTCTCAATTCAATCAAAACTGATGCCGATTTGCTTGGCATAAACAATCGTAACTTGGACACTTTGGAAATAGACCTCAAAACAACAAAAAACATACTCAAAGACAGAAATGAGAAGAGGATAATACTTTCTGAAAGCGGAATAGAGTCGCCAAAAGATATCAAATTCCTTCACGAGTGCGGAGCAGACGCTTTTCTTGTTGGAAGTAGCGTAATGAAGAGTAAAGATATCAAGGGACAGGTCAGAAAATTGGTGTTAGCCATATGAAGATACGATTCCCAAAAGATGGAAAATTTGGAGAGTTTGGTGGAAAGTACATCCCAGAGACACTAGTCCCGGCAGTACAAGAGCTCGAAGAGGCATATAAAAAATTCAAGGATGATAAAAATTTCAAAAAAGAACTAGATTACTACTTGCGTGAATATGCAGGAAGACCAACACCACTTTATTTTGCAAAAAACTTGACAGAAGCAGTTGGCGGCGCAAAGATCTATCTTAAACGCGAAGATCTTTTGCATGGAGGAGCTCATAAAATTAACAACACACTTGGGCAAGCTCTTCTTGCAAAAAAAATGAAAAAGAAAAGAATCATTGCAGAAACCGGTGCGGGACAGCATGGTGTTGCAACGGCCATGGCCTGCGCATGTCTTGGATTAAAATCTGAAGTTTACATGGGTTACAAAGATACACAAAGACAAAAGCTAAATGTGTTTAGAATGAAATTGCTTGGCTCTGCAGTACATCCTGTGATGGAAGGAACCCAGACATTAAAAGATGCAATAAACGAAGCGATAAGAGATTGGATCACAAACGTAGAAGATACATACTATTTACTTGGCTCTGCAGTAGGTCCACATCCATATCCTGTAATGGTAAGAGACTTTCAATCAGTAATAGGAGATGAAATCATAAAACAGATGAAAGAAATTGAGAAAAAAACGCCAGACTCTCTAGTTGCCTGCGTTGGAGGCGGCTCTAATGCGATTGGAACATTTTATCCGCTACTTGATACTGATGCGGAGATGTTTGGCATTGAAGCTGGAGGAGAAGGCCTTGAGACAAAGCATCATTCTGCCACACTAAATGCTGGCTCTAAAGGAATTTTGCATGGCATGATGACATACTTGCTGCAAGACAAAGAAGGCCAGATACTTGATACTCATAGCATAGCTGCGGGATTGGATTATCCTGGAGTTGGTCCAGAACATTCCTACCTAAAAGATTCAAAGCGCGTAAAATACGACAGTGTTGCTGATAGTAGTGCAATAAATGCATTCTTGATGCTTTCAAAACATGAGGGAATTATACCTGCTCTAGAATCATCTCATGCAGTTGCATACGCCATGAAAATTGCAAAGAGCAGACCAAAAAATGATACTATAGTGGTGACTTTGTCTGGACGCGGAGACAAAGACGTAGAAGTTGTAGAAAATTATTTGAAGGAAAATGTCAAAAATAAAAAATAAATTTTTGGAGCTAAGATCCAAAAATCAAAAAGCACTGATAGCTTATGTTGTAGCTGGATATCCTAATGAAAGTGGAACGCTAGATGCCGTACGTGGATTAATCAAAGGAGGAGCAGACATAATTGAGCTTGGCTTACCCTTTTCAGATCCTCTTGCAGATGGACCAGTAATTCAAAACGCAAGTCATCTTGCTTTAAAAAAAGGCATCAACTTGGCAAAATTTATTGGACTGGTAAAAAAGATACGAAAAGAGACTGAACTTCCACTTGTTTTGATGACGTATTCAAATTTGCTTTACAGACAAGGATATGAAAAATTCATAGCTCTTGCAAAAAAAGCTGGCATTGACGGATTCATACTGCCAGACATGCCTTTAGAAGAAGCAAAAGAGTACCTAAAAGCAATTCATAAAAACAAGGCTGATGCCATTTTCCTTGCATCTCCAAATACAACCACTGAAAGGATCAGAAAGATAATCAAAGCAAGTTCTGGGTTTCTTTACTTGGTATCAGTGTATGGTACTACTGGAAAACAACAAAAAATACAGCAATACACCATTGATGCGATCAAAAATGCCAAGAAAGTGGCTGGCAAAAAAATTCCAATAGGAGTAGGGTTTGGCGTAAGTAACCAAAAACAAGCCAAGTTCATCATAAAGTGCGGCGCAGATGCAGTGATAGTAGGCAGTGCCTTTCTGAGATTAATAGACAGTGTGCCTCAAAAAAAGATCGAGTCAAGTGTTGCCTCATTTACAAGAAATCTCAAAGCTGCAACAAAATCACAATAACGAATAAAAAGAGGATTTGTTATCCCTAGATATGCAGACAAAATATATTTTTGTTACAGGCGGTGTGATGTCTGGCCTTGGAAAAGGCGTTGTTTCCTCTTCGATTGCAAAACTACTGCAGCTATCAAATCAGAAAGTTTCTTGTGTGAAAATAGATCCATATCTGAATTATGATGCAGGCACGATGAATCCAATAGCACACGGCGAAGTCTTTGTGACAGAAGACGGCGGAGAGTGCGATATGGATATTGGAAACTATGAAAGATTTCTAAATCAGAATATTCTAAAGTCTCACAACATTACAACAGCGCAGATCTATTCTAGTGTAATCGAGGCTGAAAGAAAAGGAGAGTATCTTGGAGCATGTGTTCAGATAATTCCTCATGTGACTGATGCAATAAAAAACAGAATCAGAAATATTGCACAAAAAGAATCCTTAGAAATGCTGGTGGTAGAATGCGGTGGTACTGTTGGCGACATTGAAAGCTTGCCATTTCTTGAAGCATTAAGACAGATGAGACTTGAAGATGGTCCAGAAAATGTCATTTTTGTGCATGTAACCCTTGCACCATCACTTGATGTTGTAGGCGAACAAAAAACAAAACCTACGCAGCATAGCGTTCAGGAGCTACGCAGAATTGGTATACAGCCAGATATAATGGCAGTAAGATGTACAAGGCCTCTAGAAGAAGCTGCAAAAAAGAAAATTTCTCTGTTTTCTAACATAGCTACAAGAGACGTATTCTCATGCCATGATGCAGATTCCATTCTCATGGTGCCACAAATGCTGTACGACCAAGGCATTGTCGATGTAATCTTCAAAAAGTTTTCCAAAGTTGGACTAGTAAACGCATCTGCAAACTGGGACAAATGGAATGCGATAGTGGATTCTTTTGCAAACACAAAAGAAACTGTCAGAATTGCAATGGTTGGAAAATATGTCACGCTTGCCGATAGCTACGTAAGTGTTAACCATGCACTCAAACATGCTGGCGCAAAAATTGGAAAAAATATTATGATTGATTGGATTGACTCTGAAGAGTTAAACGGCAATATCAACAAACTTTCCTCATACCAAGGAATTCTAGTTCCAGGCGGTTTTGGCGAGCGAGGTTCAGAAGGAATCATAAACACAGCAAACTATGCAAGAGAGAAAAATATTCCATACCTTGGAATATGTTTTGGATTTCAATTAGCAGCTGTTGCATTTGGAAGACATGTATGTAATTTATCTAATGCAAATTCTACTGAGATTTCTCCAAACACAGAAAATCCAGTCATTGATCTCTTGCCAGAACAAAAATCAATTTCTAATTTAGGAGGATCACTAAGACTAGGAGCAAATGAAATCAAAGTAGAAGACAATACTTTGGCATTCAAACTTTACAAATCAAATACAATCACAAGAAGACACAGACACAGATACGAATTCAATCAGAAATATCTTGAATCGTTCAAACAGAACGGAATGATTTTTTCAGGACACAGTGACAACAAAAAAAGAATGGAGATACTGGAGATTCCAACCCATAGGTTCTACCTAGGGGTACAATTCCATCCAGAATTCAACAGCAGGCCTGGATTTCCGGAAATATCATTCGAGTCTTTTGTAACTGCAGCGTCACAGGCATAGCTATTTTGGAATCTCGTAGATTCTTTGCCTAGTATCTCGTAACGAGACGCGTCTTTTTACATACCCCTTTTCTAGCAAATGGCGTAATGCCAGCCTCACAGTTCTGTCTGGCAAAAGGGTTTTTTCAGAGAGTTCTTTTTGCGTAAGCGAGCCTTCATACTCTAATGTTTTAAGTAACAATTTGGAGCTTGGTGGCATGTTCAAAAGGTCCTCTGCCAGCTTTACTTTTTTTGTTAACGCAGAGACTGCAGTAGAATCTTTTTTCATTCTGATTATATGAGCAGGCTGAGGATATTTTGTACAAGTAACGAGCTTTTCTACTTTAAAGCGGTCTTTGCCATCCAATATTACTTCACAGTGAAGTCTTGATGAAATGTTATCAAACTCGATAAAGCTGTCTTCTGATACAATCAATGGCCTCCTTGTAATATCAAGTGAGTTTACAGATACAATTCCAAAAACTTTGGAGTCCTGAAATATCATTGGACCCCCAGCTGACATTGAATATGCAGAAGAGCCAATTGGTGTAGAGATTATGACTCCATCACTGCTGTCATGCCAAACTTCTTCGTCATTAATTCTCAATACATGTTCCATCAGCATTGCACTTTTTGATGGAAATATGGCGATATCATTTAGTGCCGGGTAGATGCTTTTCCCATTGATTTTAAGACCAATACGTGAAACTTTTTCTACTGTAAAATCCTTA
>DATIDL010000088.1:0-3438 GCA_035456305.1 Nitrosopumilaceae archaeon | reverse complement strand
TATCTGCTTTATATGATCAGGTAGGTGATCTGACTTTCCAAATGATTTTAAAATACCAACCAGTTGCAAGAGACTTTAGATTGATCAGATCATCCATCGAGATATCGTATGCTTTTACTAGATTTGGAAGATATGCTTTTGATATTACAGCTGTACGTGATATGTTTGGAGATCTTTCAGAATGCAAAAACGATGTAATCTATACTATTTCTGGAGAAATAAGAAACATGATCACTCTTGCAATAAAGTGCTTTGCAACTTTGGATCTTGAAAAAGCAAAACAACTAAAAACTGATGAAGATCTTGTTGATAAATATTATAAGCGACATCTGCCAATGCTTATCAATTCCAATAATACAAAATGTGCACGTGCTGATGCACTGGTTCTAAGATATTTGGAAAGAATTGCGGATCATGCTGCATTTATGGCCGAATCAGTCAACTATATAGTTACAGGAAATAAAAAATCATAAATTATGCCTGATTTACTGTGCAAGTTTTACTTGCACTCTAAATATTTCAAATCTATATAGTTACAGTAGATTATGGATAATTACGTGATCTATGCGAGGTAATTGTAAATAGAAAATAAATTGTTATGTGATCAATGAAAATAAAGAAGATACTTTTAGGTTTGATACTAATATTGGTTCTAATAGTGCCCACGACGTCACTTGATGCGAATGCCGTACTGAAACCCGCAGAGCCAAAAGGTCAATTTCAGATTACTGGTGCAGGTGCAACATTTCCTTTTCCTCTAATTGATAAATGGAGAGTGGAATACAACGAACTCTATTCCGGTATAACTCTCAACTATCAATCTATTGGAAGCGGTGGTGGCGTAAAGCAACATACTGAAAAAACTGTAGACTTTGGAGCATCTGATGCGCCATTGACACCAGCAGAATCTGGAATAGCAGTAGGAACTCTACACATACCTGAATCAATAGGTGCAGTTACAATTTCATACAATATTCCAGAATATGCAAAATCAGGTCTCAAGCTTACCGGTGATGTAATTGCCGATATCTACATGGGTAAAATAACTAAATGGAATGGCAAAAAAATTCAGGATCTAAACAAGGATGTTGTACTTCCAAACAAAGACATTCTTGTAGTTAGACGTTCTGATGGATCTGGAACTACATTTGTATTTACAGATTATTTGTCGACAGTAAGCAAAACATGGGATACAAACATTGGAAAGGGAAAAAGTATAGGATGGCCAGTTGGAGTAGGATCTCCCGGAAATGAAGGTGTTGCTGGCGTGGTACGAAAGACCCCGTACTCTATAGGATATGTAGAATTGGCATATGCAGTTCAATCTGAAATGACATTTGCCTTTGTCCAAAATGCTGACAAGACTAACTTTGTAGAACCATCCCTTGAATCTACAAAGGCTGCTGCAGCAGCATCCGTAACTAAATTACCAAAATCTGACGGAGATTGGAGCAAAGTGTCTATAGTAAACCAACCTGGTAAAAACTCGTATCCTATCTCAAGTTTCACGTATCTTTTGGTCTATCAAGATCTTGGCAAAATAAAGGGTATGGATATGGAACATGCAAAAGCACTAGTACATCTTATTCATTGGATGATAACAGACGGTCAAGAGCATGCTCCGTCATTACTGTATGTTCCATTACCTGATGAAGTCAGAGAACTAGGAAAACAAGGACTAGCTAAAATAAAATTTGAAGGGCAGCAGCTGTTTGCATATGATGGTTCGGGAATAGTTAGTACAAAACCTACATCTGAATCAACTTACAATATCCCGCCTTGGATAAAGAATAATGCAAAGTGGTGGGCAGAAAATCAAATATCTGACGGAGATTTCGTGATGGGAATCCAGTATTTGGTTAAAGAAAAAATAATGATAATACCTGAAACAAAAACTGGTACTGCTACCTCATCGCAACAGATCCCATCATGGGTGAAAAATAATGCTGCGTGGTGGGCAAGTGGCCAAATAGAAGACAATGACTTTGTGAAAGGAATTCAGTACTTGATAACACAAGGAATCATGAAAGTATAATCTAAATCTAACAGAACAGTTAAAAATCATAAAACGAAATTTATTTTTTATATCTATATAGTTTAATAGTAAATCATAGTCCAATATTGATCACATGTTCAATATTGAAATTGTTTAAGTAATTACAAAATAAAATTGTCACATGAAGAAATCAACTCTTCAAAGATTTGTTGCAATTGCAATGATTGCATCAGTCCTGTGGATTCCTACAGGATATGCAACAAAGACATTTGCTGACGAAGAACCAGTGCTTGACACTGACAGCGTAAATGAAGTTGGATTGCGCGTGGCATTTCATTTTCGTGAAGCAACCGAAGATGTAAACACATTCAAAAACTTCAAGCCATTCTCACAGACTGCTACTGTGACCTCAACTACAGTGACAACGTCCGGATTTGACACACTAAAATCCGTACCAAAGTTTGTCTTAGAAAAGGTAGTGGGATGGGACACTCCATATCTGTATCACGCAGTTGACGAATCCCACAAATGGGGAAAGACATTCCCGCATGACTATAGCGAATTTGACGTGGATGTAACGTTCCAGCGAGGAGGCGCTGCATTTAGGCAGCTGTTCTATACTGACTGTCAGGTGACTGATTACTATATCTACACTGACTTTGACAAAGAGGAGACATACAATGCAAAGACTGACTTTGTGTATCTTGACTCTTTTACATTTGAGTGCAGGGGAGTAAACTATGGCAATCCGGTCTATGACCAGATATCTGTCAATGCAAAAATGCAAGAACGTGCAGAGCTTGAAGCACAAAGAAACGCTCAGTAGAAATAATTCCTTTTTTTATTTTTTATTCATATAGCCAACAATGAACATACCCCGAATTTGTTTTGAATCTTGGAGGATCTTTTTTGCATTTTTCCATTGCATGCGGGCATCTATCATAGAATCTGCATCCTTCTGGTGGGTTTAGCAGATTTGGTGGGTTTCCTTTGATGTATTTTATCTCTTTTTTGATTTTTAATGAGGGGATGGATTCTAAAAGTGCCTGGGTGTAAGGATGTTTTGGATTTTTGTAAATCTCAGACGCATTTCCAAACTCAACTAGCTTGCCCGCATACATTATGCCAATTTTTTCTGCAATTTCAGATATTATGGCAAGATCATGTGTAATCAGCATGATGGACATGCCATCCTTTTTTAATTTTTTAAGCAAGTTGATTATCTGTGCCTGTACAAGCACATCAAGGGCTGTAGTAGGTTCATCTGCTATGACAAATTTTGGTTTAAGTAAAAGTGCCATTGCAATAACTATTCTCTGTTTCATTCCACCACTGAGTTCATGAGGGTATTTTTTGAGAACCGAAATATCGAGACCTACAGAATTTACCATTTCGGAGATTATGTCATCATAATTTCCTTTGTAATGATGCTGTTTGAGAAC
>DATIDL010000087.1:0-6663 GCA_035456305.1 Nitrosopumilaceae archaeon | reverse complement strand
CAAAAACATCTCTGCCAACAGGGTGCCAGCTCATATCATCGTGCCAGTTGACATAAGCGTCTATTCCATTTTCTACGAGGTATTGCGTAGCTCTATAATTAAAAAAAGGATCGAACTCATTTAGCTCAAATCCATAATCTGCTGCCTGCGACCTGATCATGAAAGAGATTGAAAAAGAAATTGCAAGAATTCCAATAACAAGTAAATGATGTAAGCGAAATTCAAAGTTGCTTACCTGAAATAATCTGGTATTAGGAATCAATCAAATTTTATGAATTTTGTTAGTCTTATTACTCTTTTGTAAGGATTTGTACTTGACATGATTTTACCATATTTTTGAATTCCTTTGCATCGTTTTCAGTACCGACTAAAGTACCATAGTGCATCGGAATAGCAACTTTGGGTTTTATCTTCTCAGTTGCTTTTGCTGCTTCCCTCGCAGTCATTACATATGTTCCACTTACTGGAACAAGTAAAACATCAGGCCTAAGATCATCCATCTCTGGAATAAGATCCGAGTCACCAGTATGATAGATAGACGTACCTTCTATGTTTATAACAAAGCCAACTTTTTTGTCATCTTTTGGATGAAAGGGCTTACTTGTATCAGGATTTATCTTGTCTATGTTATATGCAGGCACAGCTTTTACCTTGATTTCTTTTACTATTTTTTCTTGTCCTGGCACAACACCTATTTTTTCTTTTGATTGTATCTTTGAAATTTGCGCAATACACTCATTTGCGGCAATTATTGTTGTATCTGATGATGAGACTTTACTAAGATCCTCCAAGCTCAGATGGTCAAAGTGATTGTGCGAAATCAATACGATATCTGCATGTATTGGTTTGGAAAGTTTGTATGGATCAATACATATGGTGATTTTCTTTTCTATTGTGAAAGTGTCATGCCCGTACCACTTTATTTTAATTCCATCATACTCAAACATAGCTAGAATTAATTTTTGTTCAAGTTAAGTTTTACTTGGCTCTAAAACAATCCTGTTGTTTGCAAGCGAAAGTACGCTACCATAGTTTTTTATCTTTTGTTTGAGCTCCATATCTACAGTAGCAACTATTCCTCTATGATTCCTTACATGGCGTATAATAGCATCATCAACATTTTTTCCTGAGATTTCAATTTTTTTGAAAGAATCTATTATTTTAAGGGCATCAGATGCAGATCTTTTTTTTTATTATTTGTGCTTTGAGAAAGTTTCTCAAGTTCGCTTATAACCATATTAGGAACAACAAATTCTATGGTTCCAATCTCTGTTTCAAGGTTTGAAATATTTTTTATTTGTTCAGATGCCAGAATCATCAAAAAACTTGTATCACAAATAACTTCAACCAAGTACCACACCTGCTCCAATCAATCTCCATCTTTCTGCAATTCTTCTGCTAATTGCAACTCTGCCTTTTTCAAAAAGACAAACAGGCCTTCTAAACTGTACATCCATTTTTTCTCCTCTTACACTAGTCACTTTGGAAAGAATAGGAGCTGTACCTATGCTTAATCGTAGTGACTCTCCTACCTGAATAGATGAAACTTTGATTTCGTCAACTGATCCTACTGCAGTATCAAACAGATTGACTTCAATTTTTGCACTGGAGGAGTTTTCAGGTAAAGTGTTTGGCTTGCCGATAACAGAACCAATCAATGAATCACTTCTGGTCATAGAAGGATCAAGCTGTGTTCCTATTGCAACAAGGCCTCCCGGTTTTACTTCATCAACCAAACCTGCGCCTGTTCCAAGAGAAGAAATTTCTGTTACAATTGATTCGTATGCTCCATTTTTTTCATTTGCAAGTCCTGGTTTGATCTCGATTTCGTCACCTACCTTGAGACTGCCTTGTGTTATGCTTCCACCTATTACACCACCTTTGATATTTTTTATCTTAGTGCCAGGTTTGTTAACATCAAATGATCTTAATACATGCATTACCGTGTTTTTTGATTCATCCCTTTTTGGTGTCTCAATCGTAGACTCGATAGCGCCTATCAGTGCATCTATGTTTAGTTTTGATTGAGCAGAAATTGGAATTATTGGTGCTTTTGCAGCATTAGTGCCTTTAACAAATTTTACTATATCAGCGTGATTTGCAATTGCATCTTCGTATGAAATCAGATCTGCTTTGTTTTGTACTAGCACTATTTGTTGTATTCCTAGTGTCTGTAGTGCAAGCAGGTGTTCTTTTGTTTGCGGTTGCGGTACCTTTTCATTTGCTGCAATTACAAGCATGGCACCATCAATTAAAGCAGAACCAGAAAGCATGTTTGCCATAAGGCTCTCGTGGCCTGGGCTGTCTACAAAACTAACCACCCTTGATAATTCACTTTCTTTTCCGCAGTTGTTACACTTTGGGGAAACAGAATATCCAAGTGGTGGCTCACAACTTTTACATTTGTAAAATGCTGTATCTGCATACCCTACACGTATTGTGATTCCACGTTTCAGCTCTTCACTGTGTGCGCTAGTCCATACTCCAGTGAGAGCCTGAATCAGTGTTGTTTTACCGTGATCGACATGACCTGCGGTTCCAATGTTAACGCAAGGTTGATGTCCATATTTTTTTATGTACCAATCTGGAAGAGTTTCACGCCAGTGCAATATCCAAGTTTTGAAAATCGGTTATGTTAACTTATGCCTTTTTTGGTTTTTCGGCTTTATCTTGTTTTTCTTCAGGTGCGGTTTGTGCAGCTTCATCTATTTTTAACTCGCCATCCAATACGCCGTTTATCTGATAGATTTCTTCTGTTATTATGTTACCACGGATGAGTTTTCTAAAGCGTTGTCCTTTTTCTGCATCTTGCAGACCAACTCCCTTTGACAGCATGACATATTTTCTTGCACCACCATGAATGTCAGCTCTCATTGGAACGCCTGACTTGTCGCTTCCACCTGTTATTTTCATCTTTCCGGGTTGTCCAACTATAGCTGCATCTACTTCAGCACCTACCAGTAGACCTAAGAGTGGATTTGCGTCCTTTTCTTTTAGTTCTCTTGTTAGCGACTTACCTTTTTTATCAGATACTATCATCTTGAATGTAGCCAAGCATTTTGAAAAAGTCTTCAGACTATTAATTAATCTTTGTACCTAAATACTTAAAATAATTATGTGCGAAATAAGATCATGGAAGAAATCAAGTGTCCCAAATGTGAAACCCCGATGATCTCAATGCAAGCTTGTCACATGGTTTGCACAAACTGTGGTGCACATCTTGATTGTTCAGATAAAGGTAGTTTTTGGTAATTTAAAATCCAGATCGGTCAGGATTAAAGTTTGCAACTAATTCACCAACTTTTTCCTTCATGATTTCCAAGTAATCATCATACTTTGCTTCAAAACCGCAATGAATACATTTGACAATTGTAATGTTGTCATCAAGTGTTGCAATCTTTTCGCATTGGGGACATTTTGCATCCATGTATTCTTTTAGTAATTAGACTATATATTGTTAAATTCAAAGTTGGAATTAGGCGGAGTTAGTCCAGCCCGGCACGACGTCAGCTTCCCAAGCTGAAGGCCGCGGGTTCAAATCCCGCACTCCGCACTTAATACATAGTTAGTTTTCGTCACGAAGTGTTTTTGCGATTTGATCAAATTCATCATTTGTAAACTTTGGTCTTTTTTCAAACATGCTATGAACTGGTCCTGCACCATCACTAGTACTGCGCGGAATTATGTGTACATGCACGTGAGGCACTTCCTGTCCACTTTCTCTTCCGTTGTGGACAGCAATAAGCGAAGGCGAAAATAAGTTTTCTATTTTGTTTGTTAAAATTCTCACGATTTCAAAAAGATCTGTGTTGTCTTCTTTACTCATTTCTTGAATCTTAGTGTAATGGTTTTTTGGAATAACCAATACGTGGCCTTTAGTTAACGGAAATGCGTCCAAAAATGCCAGTGATTTTTCTGTTTCAATTATTTTTCGTGCCGGAATTTTTCCTTTTATTATATTACAAAAAATGCAGTCCATGTGATCATCAGTGGAATAGTATTGTAAAACTCTTATGTAAATAAATTAGAGTTCTTTTATTGCATCAAGTATGTTGTTTTTGTCTGCAGCATTGGGTATCTGTTCCAAATAAGTTTCGAAGTCTTCTTTGGCTTCAGATTTTTTTCCTTGCTCAAATCTTGCCAAACCCCGGTTTTTATAAATCGGAGCAAATCTGTTTGGATTTATCTCAATGGCCAGCGTATAGTATTTTTCTGCATTTGGATAGTCCTTTATTTTTAGATAATAATTGCCAAGACCCCTATATGCAAGATAACATGATTTGTTGTATTCTATGCTTTGCTGATAATATTGTACCGCTTCAGAGGAATTTTGATCGTTTAACATTCCTCCAAGAAGACAAAATGCGGTCGAGTTTTTTTGATCTATTTCAAGTGCTTTTCTTAGTGCGTTTATTGCATCATCAAGTTTCTTTTGTAAACGCAGTCTTTCCGAGATGAAACAGAATCTGTTTGATTTTTCCACTTTGATGTTTTCTGGATTTATTTTTGAGAGAATGTCAGGAGGGGCTACAAGTAGCATCAATCTACCATCTTCTGCCCATTGTTGATCAAATTTTTTCTCTGGAATGACTCCTACCGTATCAGGTTGCGGAAAATAGTGAATTATTGCCTTTTCTGTTTCATCATAACCAGAGATAACAGATGCGTGTTGTACTGTTTCGTGTATACCTGGAAGAATTACAATTGGTGGAATTCCCATGTCTATGATTTTTTTTAGTTCTTTAATTGATGAATTCAGGATTAAGCTTGTCAAGCCGTGTCTTTCTGCAAGCTCAATTCCTTCAATCATTATGCTTCCCTTCATGTTTGGATATTTTTTTGCAATTTCTTTTGCTTCTAAAAGTGGTAAATCAATTCCCCAATATTTTGAAACCACCGTGATAACAAGTGGTAGGCAAATATTTTCTTCGTCTTCTTCTACAACTGGTAAAAGAAGCATATGTTCAGTTTCCAAGAAACTTACTATTGGATGTTAGATATTAAAACCATCAAATTGCAACAAATTTCTCCAAGAGGAGTTTTCCATCATCACTCATCTCTGGATGGAACTGGGTGCCAAATATACTCAGATTATCATATTGAATTATTTCGAAATTGCAAATATCAGATTTAGCAATAGGAGAAAAAATCTCACCTATTTTTGATATCATATAAGAATGACTTTCAAATACATTGATTTTTCCACTACAAAGAGGATTTGTTTTTAGTATCTCAATTTCTTGATTTCCCTTATGTAGTTTGTCCATTTTCTTTAGTGTACCACCAAGAGTTAGAGCAAGAATTTCTGCACCATAGCATATTCCAAGGAGATGTTTTTTTTCTGCCACAGCATGTTTGATTATTTTTGAATTAACGACGTTCATATCGAGATTATTTTTTCTTCTGCCAGATAGGATTATTGAAGAATATCTATGCAGTTCTTGGAAATTTACTTTATCAAATGTAAGATCTAAAAATTTTATCTTTTTTTCAAATAAAAAATCTAAGAGTGATTTGGTGTATACTGAGCCATTATCTATAACCAGAAGCATGCTCTGTGTAGTTAGTTAAGATATATGGTTCTATTCTATGATTTCCACATGTGTGATAAATAACTATGGAGTGATTAGAGATATTGTCACTCTGTTGGTGTGAACTGGGAGTGGTATGGGAAATGAATCAATAAATGATGTTGGACTTGAACAAGTAACAAATGCGATCGTAGAAGTAGAAGACACAACAAAATGAATTGTACCTCTTTTAGTTGTAGTAGCAAACTGAGGTAGGGTATCAACATCTGTTATTACTTTACAAAATGCAAAAGATGGTTGACCTGTAGGTTCTAGAACTGTAAGATGAAGCCTCTTACTAGGTCCAGCAGCGTCTGCCATTTGAAAACCTGTGCCAGTTACAAATAATCCAAAGAAAGTTATCATTATGACAATTGTTACAGTTTTCATCTTGTTTTTATTAATGAATGACATTATTTATACTTGATCTAAGTAAATTTTCGGTTTTGTTGATTTTACGTATGTTCTGAATAGTTGTTGAATCTTGGTTGCTAATACTAGTTCATAATAGGAGTCTGGTTAGATCCCAATTCTAGTATTATTGATGAGAAGTTGCTATTTTATCAAAAAGTGGAATTATCCTACTTCTATAGAGATATAATGTAGCTCAGGAACATTTTCGATAATTACCACAGTACCAAAATTAATAGCATTATCTTCTTCCCAAACAATTATTCTATCGCTTCGTGGCTTGACAAAATTCTCTATAAAGTTAGAGATTAATTTCTCGGTATCTTCACGATCGGATTCTTGGAAGAAAGAAATCTTGCCTTCTTCAAACGATAATGGAATCTGTACTGATGTTGGACTAACAATTTTGAGGTTTTGTTTTTCAAATAATGATTTTAATGTCTGTATCCTAGAATCCCTATCAAGTTCCACATAGCCTCCAGTAGTGGATGGTGCAACTCCAGATAACTTTGCTAGATATGCCGCAAAGGCTTGTTGTGGCGTGTTACCCATACCAACATAATATTCTCCATCAAAAGCTGCACCAACAGCAGCTATTGTTCCAAGCTGTGTCACAACTCCACCAGAACCAGCTGTATAAACAGGAATAAAGTAAACATCATGTTCACCAATTCTATATAGA
>DATIDL010000086.1:0-3367 GCA_035456305.1 Nitrosopumilaceae archaeon | reverse complement strand
CTTGTCGATTCAAAAGAATCTGCCTACTCTATATCAAAAAAAGGATACAAGGCAGTAACATCTGATGGGCAATTCTTTGAAGCTGATGCAAATGCAGTGGTAGTTGATGTTGATTCAAAGATATCAAAACTAACAAAGATAATCTTGCTTAGCACCTCAGTTGATGATATCATAAGTGCATTGAATTTACTTAAAAAATTCATACAAAACAAAAAGACTCAGCTTAAAAAAATTGAAAGAATAACAAAAAGCCTTGATGACAGATACCATACATCAGAAACAGGCCTTGCTAATGTGGACCTGAACTTTACTGACATAAAGGCAAAACTAAAATCAATTTCATTAACTGAGGACCAACTCACTTCACGAATTTCACATCTTACAAAAAAAGATGAAGTCATAAAGACTGGAGCCGCCAAACTTGAATCCTATATTAGTTCGCTGGAAGAACGTATTTCTGTAACACAAGAAAACTATGCGGAAGAAGAACAAGCTAGAATTGCAAGTGCGCTTGCAGAACTAAATGAGAAAAAATCTGTATTATTGGCAGCCCAAAGCTCTGTTATGACTCAGTTTCGAGAACAAACTGCCCAACTAACCATGCTTACAAACGACGAAAACGCCCTAAAATCAAACACGCGTATGCTGTCGCAAGAACAATCTACACTAAATCATGAAAAACACGATCTTGAAGTGCAATCACGCGCACTGACAAAAGAAAAGGAAATCGCAGATGCAGGTTTGATTTCTTTAAGAGAGAAAGAACAACAACTGATATCCACTTCAGGAACATCTGTGTCTACGCTAAAAGAATACGATGCCAAACTAAAAGAACGATATGATCAGGAGAAATCTATTACAAAAGAAATCAATAACTTTGAAAGACAATCTGATTCCCTTTCGCGTGACATCAAGGATCTTACTGAAAATGAAGCCAAGATACGTACCGCATTAAATTCATACGGATATGATGAAATTTTAGAAACTTTTGAGGTGGATCAAATCTTATCCACACTTGAATCAGAGAAGAAAGCATTGACTGGAACGCTAAACACAAAATCTCCAGAGGCGTATGTTGAAATTTCAAACGGGTATCGCTCAATGTCTACCCGTAAAAATGAACTTGAAGAAGAAAGAAATTCAATTGTAAGATTCATTGAAGAAATTGACAAAGACAAGCGCCAGACATTTTTGGAGGCCTACGATAAAGTAGATCAGGATATTCGAAAGGTGTTCAACACAATGACTGGTGGCAACGCTTGGCTTGAAATACAAAATGAAGATGACATATTTTCATCTGGACTGTCATACTTGATACAATTTCCAAACAAGCAGAAAAGAGAATCTACTTCAATTAGTGGTGGTGAAAAGACACTTGCCGCAATCACATTCCTTTTGGCACTACAGACATTGAAACCCTCGCCATTTTACTTGCTTGATGAGGTAGACGCACACCTTGATGCACTAAATACTGAGAGACTAGGGAAAATTCTAGAAGAGCGTGCAAAGGGAAACCAGATTATCATGGTCACATTAAAGGATTCTACAGTGCAAAGAGCACAACTTATCTACGGTGTATATCCGAAAGGCGGAGTTTCACAGGTTGTCACATACAAGCAGTCTAACGTGCCTCCTGTTGCAAATTAGTCTTACTTTAAAATACAAAACCACTCATTTGCATGAGAATTTATTCTTCTTTGTTAGGAATTAAGTATGCACAAGGACAGGGGTACTTGTAAAGACATTTGTAAAGAGTATAAAGTTAGAAAGCCAAGAGATGGAACTAGCCGCTATTTGTCAGGTCAAGTACGATGTCAGATTTGTGGAGTTTTCATCTCAAGAGAAGGATGTCATGACAGAGAAGAACACCCTGCAACTGATGACACTGTAGATTTGTACTGTAACTGTTGTAACTGCATGGTGAGATCAAAGCCAAGAAACAAACCTGGAATGAAACCCACTAAAAAAACTCCACAAGAAGAATACGATGAATTGAAAAAGAGTTTAGGGAATAATTAGACGTTTTCTTCGCCGTTCATTTTTAACTCTCTAATTTGACAAAACATGCAGCTAATCTGTCTTGTCCTGCTTGCTCAAGCTGTGGATCTTCTTTGCATTTTTCTATAGCATAAGGGCACCTGGCACGGAATCTGCATCCTTGATATACATCAATATCAAGTGGTTCGTTAATTCTGATTTTTTTTTCTTGCAAAAGATTCTCAGGGTTTGGTTCTGAAATTGCATCGATTAGGGCCTGCGTATAAGGATGTCTTGGATGCAAAAGCACATCATCAATATGACCACTTTCTACAATCCTTCCCAAATACATGATTGCAATTTTTTGCCCAAAATATCTTGCAGTTGATAGATCATGTGTGATGTAAATATATGAAATTTCATGTTTTTGTTGCAACTCTCTCATCAGTTCTAGAATTTCTGCTCGGACAGAAACATCAAGCATAGAAACTGGTTCGTCTGCAATGATGAGTTTTGGTTTCATTACAAGGGCTCTTGCAAGAACAACTCTTTGCCTTTGTCCGCCAGATAACATGTGTGGAAATTTATTAAAAATTTCCTCAGCAGGTTCTAGTTTGACTTCACTGAGTACGTCAAGAATCATTTTTTTTCTTTCTTGTTTTGTTCCAATTTTATGAATTTCAAGTGGCTCCATTATAATATCTGATACTCTCATACGCGGATTTATCGAAGCATAAGGATCTTGATGTATCATCTGACATTGCATTCTTATTTTTTCAAGGTTTTTCTTATCGTGATCAATTTCCATACCATTGAAGAATACTTTACCAGAGTCTGGTTCAATCGATCTTAAAATTAGTCTTGCAAGCGTGGTTTTGCCAGACCCCGATTCGCCAGCTAGTACTAAGATCTCACCTTTTTTTAAAGAAAACGACACATCATCAACTGCCTTAACTGTTGTTTTTGATGAATAGAAAATCCCTTTTTTAATAAAATATTTTTTCAGATTTTGTACTAAAAGAATTTCATCCACATCTATCATTGTAATCCAAACTATATCAAGAGATCTGGTTTTTCTACATGAATTGAATTAACTCTATATCTATATAGAAGATAAGTGAACTATACGGATCTTAATTATTAATCTATGATGTTGAGTTCATCTAAGAATGAACTTTAAAACAATTCTAGCAATATCTCTTATTGCATCAGTCCTGTGGGTTCCTACAGGATATGCAACAAAGACATTTGCTGACGAACCAGTGCTTGACACTGACAGCGTAAATGAGGTTGGATTGCGTGTAGCATTTCATTTTCGTGAAACAACCGAAGATGTAAACACATTCAAAAACTTCAAGCCATTCTCACAGACTGCTACTGTGACCTCAAC
>DATIDL010000085.1:0-15379 GCA_035456305.1 Nitrosopumilaceae archaeon | reverse complement strand
TACGGAATCACACACTGGGCATTTGCCGTCTTTTAGCTTTAGTTTTGCCGCAAGTTCCTCTTGGCCTCCAAGGTTTCCAACCTTTTCTGATAGTTGCCTGATTTCATTTCGTGTCGACTCTAGGTTAGCTTCAATTTTTTCCATTTGTGCTTCAATTTCTTTTTTAGAGAAAAGATGATCAAAGCAGCCTTCACAATCAGAAAGCTTTCGTTCTTTTTCTAAAACATCTTTTTGAAGTGATGCTATTGCAGTTTTGACGTATCTTACAAGCTCAGATTTTCTTGTGTCAAGTTCTTTAATTTTTGATTCCTTTGGGGACTCGGCATCAACTTTTTTCTGAAGTAAAGTTATTTCATGTTCTTGTTTTTGCTTTTTTATAGTCAATTCTTCTTTTTGTGGTTCTGCTACCTGAATTTCTTTTGTAATCACATCAAGATTTGATCTCAGGCTTTCAATGTCAGTATCATCATACTCTAGATCCTTTCTTATTGAGCTTCGAAAGTTTTCTACAACATCTTTCATCAAGCCAAACGCAGTGTCAAGCTTGTCAATTCCAATTATTGTATTGACTAGTTCTTTGAATTTTTTTGGATCTGCGTCAATTATAGAATTTAGTTCCCCCTGTCGCACGATTGACGCGATTTTTAGCTTGTCAAAATCCATTCCAATTAACGATTCTATTTCTTTTGTCATTGATTCTCCAAACTGCTTTCTTTCTCCTGCCGCAAGAGGAACTAGGCTTCCGTCTTTTTTCTCAAAAAGCTGCGCAGAGAGTGTTCCTTTTGAATCAATTTTTCGTACTGCCTCAAATGCTCTGTTTGAGATGGTAAAGTCAACTTTGGCATATGCTTGGTTTGAGCCACGCCTAACAAGGCCTTTGTTTGAGTTTCTTGTGTGCTGTCCAAAGAGCGCAAAGGTAACAGCATCGATAACGCTTGATTTTCCTGCACCGTTGTGCCCCACAAACACAGTAACTCCTTTGTCAAATGGCAGTTTTGTGTTAGAGTGTGACAGGAAGTTTCCCATCTCAATTTCAGTTAACATTTTTTCTCCTTTTTAAAACGAACAAAGTTTTCCATCACAAGATGATTAGCTTCATCAATTTGGTTTGTCGAAAGCAAGGGCAAGAGATCTCTTATTGTAAAGTTTGCCCATGGCTCTGAATTCAAAATGTCTTTTGCAAGCTTGAACATTTCATCATCAATTTTTGCAGGTCTGTCAACAAATGTCAAGCCAGAGTTTTCTTCTTCCCGTATTGCTTTCCAAAAGCATCGTAGTGCAAGTGGCTGCAGTCTTGCAATTTGCGACTGGACCAGATCTGTTTCTATGTTTTCTCCATGAATTTTTATTTCAACTACAGGTTTTCGTGAAAAGGATTGTATCTTTTCTGCCAACATGTCTACTTCTTTTTTTAGGTTTTCAAAATCAGTTTTTACTGAAAGTTGTGGTCTTGTGTCAAGCTTTATCCAGTTTGGTTTTGCTTCCGATGAAGTAAGGTCTACTTGGTAGAATCCCTTTTGCGTTTCTTTGATTCCCTCACTTGATGTCAGCTCAATTGAGCCAGGATATGCAAGTGGGCCTCCTAGATGATTGAACTTTTTTAGCTCTCTCTCATGAAGGTGCCCCATGGCATAGTAAGTAAAGTTTTTTGGGAGATCAGTAGAGTTTAGCTCGCCTGCAAACTTGTTTATTTCTCCGATTCCTTGGTGCAACACAAGAATTTTGTGACCTGTGTGTTTTTTTGCTTCAGAATCTGCCTTGGCAAAGTCGTTTTCAAACGTTGGTATCTCACTTTTTCTTCGCTTGTCAAAGCCTACCAGCATCACATCTTTGTAGTAAAGCGGTTTTCCATTTCCAATGTATTTTGAAAATTCCAAGTTATGGTACACAAACGGAATTGGCGTTGCACGTATCCTGCTAATATCATGCTCTCCCAGTATGAAAAACGAATCAATGTTTTTTTGTTTTAGTCTTTTTAGTGCATTTGCCAAAACCAAGATTGCCTTTCCACTTGGATTTGGTACATGAAATATGTCTCCTGCAAGAATTACAAAATCAACATGATCATTAATTGATGTGTCAATTGCCTGGTCAAATGCAGTATAGACATCCTGCTCGCGTTCTTCTGAATAATATTGTACAAATCCCAAATGAGTGTCAGATATGTGTGAAAATATCATCTCAATCCATAAGCAGGTCTTTTTGAATTAGACCTTGTGTAGATTCTGCTGCAATGTCTTTGAATTTTGTGGATTCTGACCACTCTGCTACAGCATTAAGATCAGAACCTATTGACTTTCCTTTTACTTCGTCAACATGAACAATCGATGGGAGGTTGACCCACTGCCCAACAAGCACTGCATCACCTATGTTCAAGGATGATAGTTGTGTGAGAAGGTCACGACTCAATGACTCTGCCGCTGAGGCAATTTGCTGCTGGTCATCATCTTGGACTATCTTCATGATGGCAAGTGAGCCCATCTGGCTTAGCACGTTGGGATCGATGTTTCTTGGTCTTTGCGACACTATGCCAAGTCCAATTCCAAACTTTCTTCCCTCTCTTGCAACTTTTGATGCCCAGTATTTTGTGTCAGTGTGTTCGCCTTTTGGAATAAAGACATGTGCTTCTTCAATTATTACAAAAAGCGGTGATGCAAATTTCGTATTCTTTCTTGAAAGTTTCCTTCCCTTTTTTGCCCAGTAGGAATCCTTTCTGTCATTTAACAACTCTTGCAGATAGTACGATAGTCCTACGTTTGCCTGCCTTTCACTTAGCTCTGCAACGCTTAGCACATTTACTCTGCCTTCTTTTATCAAATCTACCGGATCACCACAATCAGGATCCAAGATATCAGAAAACCTGTGTTTTGCATCATCAATTTTGTCAAGAACCCTGCTTGCACTGTCAGCATATCCCTTTGTGGTGTGACCAAATTCAGAAACGCTGTCTTCAAGTGCTGTCCAGAAATCTTTTGCCTGTCGTACAGATGCAGTAAACGATTCACGCAGGACTCGTTGTTGTTTGTCTGCGTTTTCACGCAATTCAATTACTTCGGCAAGCTTGTCTGCCTGTAATAGTCTTGGATTTATCTTGGCATCTGCGACGCTTATCTTTGGCAAACTCAGATTTGTATAATCATTGTGATAATCAAAAATTATCAAAGTTCCTTGCAAGTCCGCCACCTGTTTTGCTATCAATGATACAAGGTTGCTTTTTCCCATGCCTGTCATGGCAAGTATTCCTATGTGCCGTGAGACAATTTTATTGAGGTTGATTTTTGCCTCAATTTCTGAATTTCTAAGAAGTGAACCGATTCTAATCCATTCTTTTTCTTTTGGTGCAAAGATTATTCCAAGATCTTCTTGTGTAGCTTCCAGTATTGACGTACCTGGAAGAGGCGGCACTGCAGGAACAATTGCTTGGCCTTTTTGCAGATTATCTAAAAAGCCCAAGATTCCAATTTTTACTTTATAGTTTTTATCTCTGGAATTTAGCTCAGCAACTTCTTTGCTTTCCATTGCTTCATCAAAGTTTCGCACGTCAGTTAATGCATCACTTGAAACGATTGATCTTTCCACAAGACCAAGTAGTTTTCCATTTTGTGAACTCACAATGACATATTCACCAACAGAAAGTGGTCGCACTGATTGTGCAGTTATTTCAGTTGGTTTTGACTCTCCTATTACTACACCAATATTCATTCAAGAACCTCCCTTGAGCCAGTTTCATTTCCAAGACCGTATAAACTAACCAGTCTTGCCAGATCACTGTAAGAGATCTTACAGTTGTTGTGTGCAAGCTTTAATGCATAAGGATATCCAGAGACGCTGTTTTTGTACAGTCTGTCCAAAAGTGATTTTATTTCTGACTCGTCATGATCAGAACCAAACAATTCAATTTTTATCAGCGGAGTAGAGTCTCGCAGTCTTGCATAAACAGATGAAATGACTTTGCCAGGTCCTAGATCTTTGTCTACAAACATTTTGCTAAACCCAGGTTTTTTTACTGCATGATTGTAATAGAAAATATCTCCTGCCAAGGATCCAAGGTGTCCAAACTCATTTTTTGTTACAGATGTTTTTGATACAAAAATCACGTTGTTTTTCTTCTTTATAGCAGAGGTAAGCATGGCAATAAGAGAGGCTTGTCTTGTGAGAAATTGTGAGTATAGTGAACCATCAAGTGCAACTACATCTGCCTCATCCACAGATGCAGTACATGCATCAATTTCCATCTTGCTTGCCTGTGCAGCAAGCTCCGGATTTGGGGTTCCTAGTCCCTGATTGTGCAGCTCTGAAATCATTGTGCCATCAGATTTTATCGATACTGCTGCAACAACCCATAGTTCCAATCCCTGAAACTTTGTACTGTTGTAGCTACTGTCAATTCCTGCTATTACAGAATCCTGTCTTTGCGGAATGTATTCTACCCAGTTGTTCTTGGCTTCCTGCAATATCTGCTCAAATCTTTGCCCCTTTAAGATAGATAGAGTCTCTTCACGTTTTTTTAAAGCGTCAAGATAAACAGTATTTCGCATAAGCATCCTTTGCATACGTGGATAAAATGTTTCGCGTTTGAAATTGATTTGCGTACAAGCTAATAGAGAATCAATTTATTGAGTGGGCACATAGAATTCCTGTGTTTGAAAACGAAAAGACATGGTCAAGAGCTGTATCAAACAACACTACAGATGAGTTTCATAAAAAATTTGACAAGGCAGTAGAGTCAATAAAAAACGATTTTGGCAAAAGTTACCCAATGATAATAGGTGGAAAAGAAATCCATTCTGAAAACCAGTTTCAGGTAAGATCCCCAGCAGACAGAAACATCATACTAGCAAACTTTCCCCTGGCAACAAAGGAAGACACCATTCATGCAATAGAATCTGCAAAGGATGCATTTCACAGATGGCGCGATACACCTTACCAAAAAAGAGTTCAGATATTCAGGGAAGTGGCAGATGATTTTTCTTCACAAAAATTTACACTTGCAGCAATAATGACTTTTGAGAATGGCAAAAGCAGATTGGAGTCAATGGGTGACATTGATGAGGCAATAGATTTTTTGCGGTTTTATGCTGAACTGCTTGAGACAAACCAAGGTTATTCCAAAGAGACAAAGAGTGCCAATCCAAACGAGAAAACTCACAGCGTGCTAAAACCCTATGGTGTTTGGGGCATAATATCACCGTTCAATTATCCATCTGCGATTGCAATAGGAATGACTACTGGTGCTCTGCTTACAGGCAATACTGTAGTACTCAAGCCTGCAAGTGACACTCCACTTTCTGCATACAAATTTGTGAATGCAGTTTATCACAAGCTTCCTCCCGCAGCTTTGAACTTGGTCACAGGTGCCGGAAGTGTTGTTGGAAAAACAATACTTGAAAGTAACCTTGTAGATGGAATTGCGTTTACTGGTTCCAGAGATGTTGGAGTATCAGGATTTAGAACATTTATTGAACAAAATCCGCGCCCATTCATTTCAGAGATGGGCGGTAAAAATCCTGTAATTGTAACAGAATCTGCAGATCTTGACAAAGCTGCAGAAGGAGTTATGCGAGCTGCTTTTGGATATGGTGGACAAAAATGTAGTGCATGCTCTAGAGTTTATGTACAAAAAAATATTGCTTCACAATTTATGGAAAAATTTGTTGCAAAAACAAAATCACTCAAGATTGGCAAGCCATGGCAAAAGGATGTCTTTTTGGGACCAATTATCAACGAATCGGCATTGAAGAAATTTGAAAAAGTATCAGAGATTGCCAAAAAAGATGGCAAAATAGTCCATGGTGGTTCTGTACTCAAAGATCAAGAATACAAGGATGGATATTTTGCAGAGCCTACTATTGTCACTGGACTTCCACAAGAACATGAGCTTCTCAGAGATGAATTGTTTTTGCCCTTTGTCTGCGTCTCAGAGTTTGAGAACTTTGAGGAGGCAATCAAGTTAGCAAATAAGACAGATTATGGACTAACAGCGGGAATATTCAGCCAAGACAAAAATCAAATCAATACATTTTTTGATAAAATCGAGGCAGGAGTCACATATGCGAATAGAGCGGCAAGTGCAACTACAGGTGCACTTGTCAGGGCTCAACCATTTGTAGGTTGGAAAGATTCTGGAATTTCAGGCAAGGGTGCAGGTGGAGAATATTATTTACTCCAGTTTATGCGAGAACAGACTCAGACTCTGTGTGACTGAATAAAGGAGCTTCCCAAAAGTAGGATGTTACGTTTTCTTTCTTTTAGTCTTCTAATAGAATAAGGCAACCAGTTTGTTCCATATGGAATGTATTCTGATATTGAGAATCCTTTTTTCACAAGACTAGGTTTTAGCTCGTCGCGTATTCCTTTTAGCATCTGAAACTCGAATTTTTTTTCATGTGCTTTTGATAGTTTGATTGCCTTTTCAATCAAGACAGAATCGTGTGTTGCAATTCCAAACTCGTTTGCTTTTACAAAAAGCATCTCCATCAAATTCCGATAATTTTGATCAACTTCGCTTTTTGATTGAAATGCAATTTGTTTATTTTCTCGATATGCTCCCTTGACTAGACGTATTTTTGCTCCTTTTTCAACAAGCCTCATCAAATCTCCTCTTGAACGTCTAAGATTTGCTTGTATAGCAATTCCCAATCTTTCATACTTGTCAAACAAATCAAGATAGATCCCAATAGTATCATCTGTGTATTCTGATGATTCCATGTCAATCCATACAAACGCCTGTGAGAGTGCAGCCTTTTCAATTACTATAGAATAGTTTTGCAGGCATTCCTTTTTGCTTCTTGAGAGTCCAAGCTGTGTTGGCTTTATTGATATGCCTCCCTCCACCTTTGATTTTCTCAGGTTTGAGACAAGCATGATGTACTCTTTTACAGTATTTTCAACCTGAGTTTTTGATGCCAGATGTTCGCCTAGTTTGTTTATGATTGCATCCATTCCCTTTTTGTTTGCAAGCCTGGCGGATTCGATGGCCTGCTCCATTGAATCTCCTGCTATCCACTGCTTTGCTATACCAAAGAGAAACTTTTCCATTAGTCCAGATTTGTTGGAATTCATTCAAACACGATTTTATATTATATGAACAAAACTTGCTTAAAGTTATAGCTTTAACAAGGGCTTGCAACAAAGCTTTGATTAAAATGAAAAAGATAGGATTGCTTGGATGCGGTGCCATTGGAACTGAGATTGCACTTGCAATCGATTCTGGAAAGATTCCAGCTACACTTACTCATGTGTTTGACTTTTCAAAGAGTGCATCAGAAAAGATGGTAGAAAAGCTGAAAAACAAACCAACAATAACTGAAAATGTTGGATTGCTTGCAGCTTCACCTGTAGATTTGATAGTTGAAGCTGCATCCCAAGATGCAATACGTGACAATGCGCTTTCTATACTTCAAAACAGAAAGGATTTGATGATTATGAGTGTCGGAGCGCTCCTTGATGAATCAATTTTGGACATTATAGTAGAAGGATGTAATGATTTTAAAAAATCAGTCTATCTTCCTTCTGGTGCAATCGTTGGTCTTGATGGAATTAGGGCAGTAAAAGATGAGTTGGAATCAGTTACGCTAGTGACAACAAAGAGTCCAAGATCTCTGAAAGGCGCCAAGTTTTTTGAAACTTCAGATATCGCTCTTGATAAAATTGAAAAACCAACCGTGATTTTTGATGGAATTGCCCAAGATGCGGTGAGGCTCTTTCCTGCCAACATCAATGTAGCTGCATTGTTAAGCTTGGCAGGACTTGGTAGTGAGAAAACAAAGGTCAGAATAGTTGCAGATCCAAAAACTGACAAGAACACTCATGAAATAATTGCAGAGGGAAAGTTTGGTAGATTTTCAATTAAAGTTGAAAATGTTCCAAGTGCAACAAATCCAAAAACAAGCAAGCTTGCCATTTTGTCTGCAATAGAGTGCCTTAATGCAATATGCAAACAAGAGATTAGAGTTGGAACTTGAAATGGCAAATATTGCCAAGGCATCCTATTGTCTCGTAAAATCTGCCCATCATCTTATGCTTTAAATGCATAAGAGTAGTGATTTTATTTTGTATAGATGAATTTAAAGTCAGAAATTCTGAAGCTTAAAAAAGAGAAAGACGTTCTCATTTTGGCTCACAACTATCAAATTCCTGAAGTACAGGATGTTGCCGACTATGTTGGCGACTCGTTAGGATTATCAAGGCAAGCTGCAAAGACAAACCAAAAGACAATTTTATTCTGTGGAGTCCACTTTATGGCGGAGACAGCTGCAATTACTTGTCCTGACAAAAAAGTACTCATCCCAGATTTGTCAGCAGGCTGCTCACTTGCAGATACCATAACGGTAGATGAGCTGAAAAACTGGAAAGCACAGCATCCAAATGCAATTGCTGTTGGTTATGTGAACACAAGTGCGGAGGTAAAATCGGAGCTTGATTATTGCTGCACTTCATCAAATGCAGTAAATGTAGTAAAGTCAATTCCAGAAAATAAAGAAATTCTATTTTTGCCTGACATGTTTTTGGGTTCTTATGTAGCAAAAATGACAAACAGAAAGAACATGTTCATCTGGGCAGGCGAATGCCATGTTCATGCAGGCATAAGATCACAGGACGTACAAGAGAAGCTAAACCAATATGCGCGATCAGAATTTCTTGTACACCCAGAGTGTGGTTGTACAACATCGCTAATGTATGACGTTTCACAAGGCGATTATGGAAGCCGTCAAGTACAGTTGCTATCTACGGAAGGAATGATGAATTATGCAAAAAGTTCACAGGCAAAGAGCTTTGTTGTTGCAACAGAGACAGGAATTTTACACAGAATGAGACAGCAAAATCCAGAAAAAGATTTCATTCCAGTTTCTGAAAACGCAGTATGTCAGTACATGAAGATGATAACACTTGACAAAGTATACGCATCATTAAAAGAAGACAAGTACGAAGTCAAGGTTTCAGAAAAAGTGGCTCAAAAGGCAAGAATTGCAATAGATCGTATGCTTGCAATCAATTAACTTCTAGACTCAAGTCAAGGCCAGAAACTGAATTTGTAATCTTTCCAACAGATATCATGTCAATTCCAGTTTTTGCATAAGACTGGATGTTTGTAGAATCAATTCCGCCTGAAGCTTCAAGTTTTACTCTATTTCTTAATCCTAGTTTTTTCAAAGTGCTAACAACTTGAGAAATTTCTTTTGGATTCATGTTATCAAGCATAATTATTGATGCTCCACCTTGCGCAGAAACAATTGCGTTATGAAGATTTTCAACTTCAACTTCGATTTTTTTGTGTTTTTTTCGAGCCTTATCCAATAATGGATACACAGAGCCAGATACTGCAAGATGGTTGTCTTTTATCATAATCATTTGATCAAGTGACATTCTGTGTTTGTGTCCACCGCCAATCGCTACTGCTTCCTTGTCAAAAAATCGCAGTCCCGGCGCAGTTTTTCTTGTAGAGTACAACTTGACTTTCGGATTTACCTTTCTGATCTTTTGTACCAAGGTGTTGGTCTGTGTAGCAATACCGCTCATCCTAGATAGCAAATTTAGTGCAGTTCTTTCGGCAGAAAGTACAGACGGTGCTGCTCCTGAAATTATCATCACTTTCTCATTGGGCTTTACTTGAGAGCCATCTTTTTTTAGAATTTTAACGCGGCATCTCTTTATGGCAAAGATTTCTTTTGCATATTGCACGCCGGCAATCATTCCCCTTTGTCTTGAAATTATACTAGCTGAGATTATTTTTTTTGGCAAAAGATTGCTTGTAATGTCGCCTTTGCCGATATCTTCAGCCAAAAAACTCGCTAGTGCTTTTTTTGCACTCTGATGCAATCTAGGTTACCTTGAGTGCGTACTTGCCCTTTTCTGTTATCCCTAAAGATTTTGCAACAACTGACGTTGCAGGATCCACGACAAGAACAGATCCTCGCCAATCCGGAGTCAGATCTGATGATTTGCAAACAGGACAGATTTTGCCAATAGTAACACACTTACATTTTCTGCATGCCATCTCTTTTACCATATTATTTTCACTTTGATTCTGCTTTCTTTGCTTTTTCAGCTTGTACTGCAGGTGCTTTGGCTTTCTTTATTTCCTCTGCAATCCATTCATCTGCACCAAGAAATGGTTGTCTGCATGTAATACCAATTTTCATTGCTGCAGATTTTCCAAGAGAGACAGCAGTTATTCTTGCACGAATAGTAGAACCAATCTTTAGTGTTCTTCCACTTTGGTTTGCCAAGATTAGACCTGATTTGACATCGCTTTTCAGATAATCATCCATGACTTGAGAAAGATGCAGCAACGCATCGGTTGCGCCAATTCTTACAAATGCGCCAAAGTCAGTAATTTCAACAATTTCTCCGCGAACAATTTCTTGGAGTTTTGGATAAAATGTTAATGCATTAAACTCTACTTTGTGGAAAGTTCCACCATCACCAGAAACTATCTTGCCCATATCTTCCACCTTGACATCAAGTATCATAATCACATAACCAAGTTCTGGATTTATCATGCTCTCATATTTTTCTCTAAGAATAGTGATTGCCGCCTTTTTTAGAGAATCGCCAAACAGTTTTGGTGGAATTCTAACTACATCAGTAAGGGTAGATATAGAAAACATCTAAAGAAAATTGATAAAATTTCAATTTATGAATCTTTGGATAAGATTATTCCATTTTTGCCTATGTTTAAATAATCTATTAGGGATTTTTTTCATATGGTAGCAGTAGATGAGGTTCTAAAGACTCTAAGCACCGTGATAGATCCAGACCTCAAAAAAGACATTGTGTCCATGGGAATGATTAAAGATCTTGAAATCAATGGGAACAACCTAAAATTTACTTTAGAGCTTACTACACCAGCCTGCCCTTTCAATGATCAAATAGAGCAAGATGTTAGAAATGCAATAAAAGGAATTCCAGGAATTGGCAACTTGGACATGAAAATCAGCGCCAAAGTTATGGAAGGACGCGCATTAAGCATGGACGAGATGATGCCAACTGTAAAAAACATCATTGGGGTTGCAAGTGGAAAAGGTGGAGTGGGCAAGACCACAGTTTCAGTAAACTTGGCATTGGCCATGGCAAAGTCAGGAGCCAAAGTAGGGCTACTTGATGCCGACATTTACGGTCCAAGCGTACCTTTGATGCTTGGCATGGGAAAATCTACAATGGAAGTTGAAAACAACAAGCTGCAACCAGCAGAATCACATGGACTCAAAGTAGTTTCATTTGGATTCTTTGCAGATCAAGAGCATCAAGCAGCAATTTATCGAGGACCAATCATCTCTGGAATTGTAAAACAATTTCTTGTTGATACAAACTGGACAGATTTAGATTATTTGATAGTCGATTTACCTCCAGGAACTGGAGATATTCCACTTACACTAGCTCAAACTATTCCAATTACTGGAATACTGGTAGTTACAACACCGCAGGAAGTAGCAAGCAACGTTGCAGTAAAGGCATTTGGAATGTTTCAAAAACTAAACGTGCCAATTCTTGGTGTAATTGAAAACATGAGTTACTTCAAGTGTCCAAATTGTGACACAAATCATCACATATTTGGCAAAGGCGGTGCAAAAAAGATTTGTGAGAAATACAATTTGCAGTTCCTTGGTGAGATTCCACTCAATCCCGGAATCATGGAAGGTTCTGATACCGGAAAGCCAGTACTAGTAACAGATCCAAACTCTCCACATGGCGCGGCCTTTATGTCTGCAGCAAAAAACGTAGCAGCAAGATGCAGTATACTTGCGGCTCAGCTCAAAGAAGAGATGAGTGCAGAAGTAGCTACGCAAAAATAGCTAAAAACAAAGAATAGATTGTGCAGCTTCCCGAAAATCTTCGAGACCATTTAAAAAAACCATTAGGTATTTTACTTAAAGATTCTGATACATCAAAAGAAAATATTTTAAAAAACATTCCATCAGGTTCGTTTATAATTTCTGTTGGAGATGCAACGACAGATAAACTGATCAAATACGACATCATTCCTTCGCTACAAATCGTAGATGGGTTGGAAAAAAGATCAAAGAGAGATCTTCCAGCATCTAGTGAAAAAACAATTTTTTCTTGTACCTGTATTAATCCAGCTGCACAGATAACCATTGAAAGCATTAATGCCATAAAGAAGGCTCTACAGAATCCTCCAGCAAGAATCATAGTTACTGGAGAAGAAGATCTGTTAGTTTTGCCAGCATGTACACTTGCGCCACAAAATTCTGTTGTCTTGTACGGCCAGCCCAATGAAGGACTGGTAATTGTGCAAATAAATTCGGAGATAAGAAATAAAGTACAAGCAATTATGGATGCTATGAGTTAGTTGGGGTATGATGACACGGTGGCTGTATGATTCATGATTAAGCTACACAAGTTCTGACCCTAATCAACTATTTTTGTGGTAAAATAGCTAAAGTAAACAAGTTCAGATACAACAATTGACAGTCGTAATTAAACCAGATTTACAAAAATGAGAATGGATGAAGCTTGATTCAGATCTAAGATTCAAGATATTAGAAAAGACAGGAATTTATGCAAACAGGTTTGGAATATCAGAACCCAAAGTGCTTTTGACTACAAAAGAGGTTCTTGAAATGCCAAAAGAGATCACAGAAGGACGCAGAACTTCAGCATACAAGTATTTTGGAGTCTCTTACATGCAACACAATGTGGTTTTTTTGAATGTCAGAAAGTTACCAGACGAAAAAGCTTTGGAAAACACCATAGTTCACGAGCTCATACATCTAAGATTTCCGTATCTAAGTCATGGTAAGAGGTTTAACAAGCTCGTCAGACAAGGGCTTTCTGGAAAAACATTTGCCCCATACAAGAAAAGAAAATAGAAAAATCTTTCAGACATGGTTTATATTTACCGCAAATAGGCAAAATTAGCAAATGGCGCTACAAGATTTGATTATACCTGTAGGCGCAGCAATTGTTTCCTTTGCAATTGCGGCAATTTTTGCGGCGTGGGTTTCTAAACAAAAACCTGGAACGCAGCAAATGCTTGAGATCTCAAATGCAGTAAAGGTTGGAGCAATGGCATTTTTACGAAGAGAATTCAAAATTGTCATCCCAGTTGCCATAGGTCTTTCAGTCATCATTGGTGCGGCAATTGGATTTTCAAACGGAATTGCTTTTGCAGTTGGCGCAGGTCTTTCTGCAGTTGCAGGATTGATTTCACTTAAAATTACAGTAAAGGCAGCAGTTCGAGCAGCAAATGCCTCAGGTCAAGGACTAGGTCACACGTTTGCTCTTGCTTTTAGGGGAGGAGCAACTGTCGGTCTTGCAGTTCCTGCCATGGCATTATTGGCTATCACATTACTCTATTTTGTATTTCCAGATCCTATCACAATAGCAGGTGTTGGAATCGGTGCAAGTCTTATTGCATTGTTTATCAGAGTTGGGGGTGGAATTTTCACAAAGGCTGCAGACATGGGAGCAGATTTGGTTGGCAAGGTAGAAGCAAATATCCCAGAAGATGATCCAAGAAATCCAGCAACAATTGCAGACAATGTAGGAGACAATGTAGGAGATGCTGCCGGAATGGGTTCTGATATTTATGAGTCATATATTGTAACCATGCTTGCGTCATTGTTACTTGCAGCTTTAATTGGAACTCCAGAAAACTTGCTTTATCCAATATTAATCGGCGCATCAGGATTGATTGCGTCAATCATTGGAACTGCAACAATAGGACCAAGAAAGATGACAGATGTTATGAAACCTCTGAACAGGGCATTCTATGTTTCTGCTGCAATAGCAATAGGACTTAATTTCGTTTTCACTTTCATGTTCTTAGGTCAGACACCACTTGCATATGCATTGTTTGGCACAACCGTTGTTGGTGTGATTCTTGTTCCAGTAATACAAAGGATTACAGATTATTTTACAAGTTACAAATTCAAACCAGTACAAGAAATTTCTGCGTCAGCAAAATGGGGATATGCGTCACTTACACTGATGGGAATAATTCAAGGAATGCGTTCAACTGGACCATTCATGATTGCTATAGTAGTAGCTTTGGCATTATCATTTGCAATTGCTTCATCGGCTGCACCAGATCCATCACAAGCCACATTGTATGGAATTTTTGGAACATCACTTACTGCAATGGCCATGCTAAGCCTTGCAGGTATAGTACTCAGCATAGATGCGTTTGGCCCTATCAGTGACAATGCTGGCGGAATTGTAGAGATGACAGGCATGGGAGAATCAAATCGCAAGGTCACTGATGAGATTGATGCCGTTGGAAATACTACAAAGGCAGTCACAAAGGGTTTTGCTATTGCTAGTGCAGGTCTTGCAGCTCTTGCAATGATTCAAGCTTTCCAGTATGAAGCTGGAAAAATTTTCCATGTTGCTTTTGATTACAGTCTTTCAAATCCATCAATAATAATCGGATTGTTAGTAGGAGGTCTCTTACCATTCTTTATTACAAGTCAATTAATTGCTGCAGTTTCAAGAGCAGCAGCAAAGATGGTAGAAGAAGTAAGAAGACAATTCAAAGAACATCCAGACATTCTTACTGGAAAAACAAAACCAGAATATGCAAAGTGTGTCGATGTTGCTACAGTAGCTTCGCTCCGTGAGCTTTGGAAATCTGCAACTTTGACTATTGTTGCACCAATAATACTTGGAGTAATTTTAGGCCCACCAGCAGTAGCAGGACTCTTGATGGGTGCAGTGGTTACAGGAATTTTCTTGGCATATCACTTGGCAAATACAGGCGGCGCATGGGACAATGCCAAAAAATATGTCGAGATTCAAGGACACAAAGGTAGCGAAGAACACAAAATAACAATTGTTGGTGACGTTATAGGAGATCCATACAAAGACACTGCAGGTCCAGCACTGAACACAGTCATAAAATTATTAAACACTGTAGCAATAGTGTTTGTTTCAGCGTTTGTTGGACTACTTGTTCTAGTACGCTAAGATTTTTTTTCGTCGACTACCATAGTCATATCAAGTTCATCTATCTGCGCTTCAATTGTTTTTCTTATGGTTTCACTGTGTTCATTACAGAATTTGAAAAACCCATCAGCTGTTTCAAAGCAGCCACAAATCCACTGTGTCTTTTTTTCCCCTTCCACAGTTAGTTTTCGATAAGGGTCTTTTTCTCTCTTGTTCATTACACCACATCATTACAGATCATTCTAAAAAGATTTCCAAGATGCGAGTCCGATGGGACTAGGGTACCATCATGGTCTTATTTTTGGGCCCACTTTGTACGTAAAATAAGTTTGAACCCACAATGAAGAGGAATAATATTGTTATAATTTTAATTCCATTACTTACATATAAGATCAATAAAATTAATCATTATCAAAAATGAAAATCTAGTGAATTTTCATAAGCATCTTATTGTTTAACATTCTATGTCGCA